>NZ_JBFODV010000272.1:0-53025 GCF_040908495.1 Aeromonas sp. R1-1
AGCGAGTAATCGCGCTGTGTCCGTTTCACACCTTGTCCCATCGGGCTCTCCATTTATTAGGGGGAAAGGTGTAAACCATATTCAGGACGGGACAGCGTAAATGAATAAGGCGCCCGCAGGCGCCTTTTACATATCGAGATAGCCCGTTTACTGGTCCAACTCGTCCATATATTCATCCAGATTGGTATCGTCGGCCTGCTCTTGCTGAGACGCTTTCAGCTCGGTCTGCTTGCCCGTCACCTTGCCCTGGTTATATTGCAGGTAGAAGTCCTTGGTCAGCGCATAAGGATCGAGGGAGTTGTCGATGATCCGCTCCTGATCGATCAGCTTGGCACGTGTGCCCAAGCCATCCAGTGCCCAATGTGCAACCTTCATCGGGAAGGTTAACAAGGCATAGGGGAAGTAGAAGCTGTCAATCGCATCGCCAACCAGCTCCCGGGTGGTAGTCGGGCCGTAGACAGGCACCATGATGTAGGCACCATTACCGATATCGGCCCTGCCCAGCACGGTGTCCATTTCCAGCTTGTTACGCTCGAGGCCAGCATGTTTGGCCACATCGAAGATACCCAGCAGACCGACCGTGGTGTTGAGGGTAAAGCGCCCCAGGTTGGTGCCCGCCCCCTTCAAATCACCGGTGATCAGATGGTTCACCATGCTGCTTGGCTCATCAAAGTTGGCAACAAAGTTGGCAATGCCATCCTTCACCCCTACCGGAATGTAGCGGGCATAGGCATGTACCACAGGACGTGCCACATAGGGTTCCAGCACATCATAGTTGACCGCCCACATGGCCCGGTTGGCCCCCTGGAAGGGATCGCGGGGATCGGCCGCCGTACTGGTGGCACCCGGATTATTCATGCCGGGATTGAGATCCAGACTCTCTGGGCCAGGCTTGGGTGGGCCACCGGCACAGCCAGCCAGCAAGAGTGCTGCCAGTATGGCCCCTGAACGAAGATACATATGATTGTCCTGACGTTTTATTTTGATTTATCAGAAGTATAGATAACCCGGCTCCTATCCAGGAGCCGGGTTATCCAAAGGCATATTAGAGGGCGTGATCGATACGGATGTCAATCGGAGCAGCAGGGATCTCGGCCGTCTTGACCGGCACGGATACCCCTTCGAAGGCTCCTTCCTTGTTCATCACATTACCACCGCGCGAGAGACGTGCCTTGAACTGCAGCTCCGGATAGGCCGCCAGCTTGCTGCCTTCCATCATGGCATCGCCATCCCCTAGTGACAGGGTAACTGGCAGGGTTGGCCCTGCGATACGCTTCACGGCGATGGGCATGGGCGGCCCGTTGGGCACCACGGCAAAGACGAAGAGATGGGCATCTTCCGGCATCTGAATGCCCGCCGCCAACGTGACGTGGATGGGGAATTCCCCCTCCTTCACCGCCAGCGGTTGCCCCTCAACTGTGCCCGCTTTGGCTGCGCCTGAATTCGTCACCTCGATGCCGCGCTGCTTGAGCTGCGCGCGGGCATACTCCATGGAGCGCTCGACCATCACGTAACGAGGAGTGCCTTTCTCCATGAGTGGCAACATCGCCTGCCAGCGAGCCAGCGCGGTCTGGAAGTCCTCTTTTTGCAGCGCCATAAAGGCATAGACGGAACGCGCTTCAATATTGTCCGGATCCTGCGCGATAGCAGCCTGCAACAGGGCATCCGCTTGCGCCTCATCCCCCGTCATCATCAGCGCCTGCGCGTAGGGTACCGCCACCAGCGATTTCTGGGGAGCTAGCGTGTAGGCCCGCTCCAGCGCCTCGCTGGCCATCTCGGGATCATTGCCATCCAGCGCCAAGCGTCCCAGCAGCAGCCAGCCACGGTAGTCGTTCGGTTCATCCTTGAGGCGGGTACGCAGTGCCAGCGTGAAATCCAGTAGATCCTGCTCGGTCACCTGGGCATCGCGTTCCACCAGAATGCGGTTGCTCAGCTCGCCAAGACGGCTGCTGGCATCTTGCCAGCGACTCACCTCTTGCCAGGAGCCCAACTTGTAGTAGAGCCCCAGACTCACCACCAACAGCACCAGCACACCCGGGATCCAGATCAGACTCTTGCCACTGCGGGCAGTCTGCTCCACATCGGGAATATCATCCAAGAGGCTTCGTTGCAGCTCGACCAGCGAGTCGGACTCCTCAGCCAAGACACCCTGCTCGCGCTCTTCACCAATCTCCAGCAGCCGCTGGCGATAGAGCTGTTTGTTGAGCGCCGAGCGACTGATGCTCTGTTTGCCTTCACCACGCCACAGCGGCACGACGAGCGCCAGACTCACCAGCACCAGCAAGCCCGCAATCACTATCCAAAAAGCGGTCATTGTTTCTCTTCCTCTTTGAGCAGCTCGGCCAGTCGGCGCTGCTCCTCCTCGCTCAAGGCGTTATCCAGTTGTTTTTTCACCGCAGGGGGCCGGCGGCTGCGCATCACGACCACGGCGCCACCGATCAGGATCACCAGCAGCGGGCCGAGCCAGAGGATCAGAGTGGAGGCCATCAGGGGCGGGTTATAGAGGATAAAGTTGCCGTAACGGGCCACCATGTAATCCACGATCTCCTCTTTATCCTTGCCCTCGCGCACCATCTGGTAGGTCTTGTCGCGCAAGTCCTTGGCTAGCCCCGCATTGGAGTCGGCGATATCCTGGTTCTGGCACTTGGGGCAGCGCAGCTCCTTGGTCAGTTCGCGAAAGACCTGCTCCTGATTGTCGTTGTCGAAGGTGTAGACATCGATAGCGGCCATGGCGGGTGCTTGTACCACCCATCCCAGCAACAGCAGCAGCAGGGAAGCAATAAATACTCTCATCAGGACTCCCCTCACTTCATGGCATCAAAGATGGGTTTGAGGGTCGACGCCCAGTTCTCGGGGTTGATATCCCCCACGTGGCGATACCGGATGATCCCATTGCTGTCGATAAAGAAGGTCTCCGGCGCGCCATATACCCCGAGATCCAGCCCCAGCATGCCGTCCGGATCATAGAGGTTGACCTGATAGGGGTTGCCCAGCTCAGCCAGCCACTTGATCGCCTTGTCGCGCTCATCCTTGTAGTTCATGCCGATGATGGGAATGCCCTGCCCCGCCAGTTGTTTGAGGTAGGTGTGCTCGCCATAGCAGGTCGGGCACCAGGTGGCCCAGACGTTGAGCAACATGGGGCGACCGGTCAGGATACTGCGATCGTGCTGTTTGTTCAGATCGTAAATGTCCTGCAGGGTGAACACCGGCACCTCTTTACCCACCATCACGGACTCAAGCTTGGTGGGATCGGAGTAGAGCCCTTTGAACAGGAACACAGCCCCCAGCAAAAAGACGATAAAGGGGATTAAAAACAACCAGGTCTTTTTGTTCATGCCTTGGCCTCCTCCTCACGACGGCCGAAACGGTAACGCTTGTCGAGCATCGCCAGTACGCCACCAATGGCCATAAAGACGCCGCCGAACCAGATCCAGCGCACGAACGGCTTGTAGTAGATCCGCACCGCCCAAGCACCGTTGTCGAGCTGCTCCCCCAGCGCCGCATAGAGATCGCGGGTGATACCGGCATCGATGGCCGCTTCGGTCATCGGCATCCGGGTCACCTTGTACATCCGCTTCTCGGGCTTGAGCAGGGCGACCTGCTTGCCATTGCGGTGCACTTCCAGAACCCCCTTGAAGCCATCGTAGTTGGGGCCGTTCTTCTCTTTTATCCCGGTAAAGACGAACTCGTAATCGGCAAAGTGCACCCGATCACCCGCCTGCATTCGCAGATCCTTCTCGATGCTGTAGTTCTGGGTGCAGGCGATACCTATGATGCTGACTGCCAGCCCCACATGGCCAAGGATCATGGCCCAGTGGCTGTTGCCAAGCTTGCGCACACCGACCGCAAAGCTGTGCTTGTGGGTCGCTCGCGCCCAAGTCTCCTGCACGCTGGTGACGATGATCCAGGCCCCCAGACCAATCCCTACTGCCGCCCACGGCTTGAAGGTTTCGGCAAAGAGCAGCGGCAACAGCAAGGCTGCGGCCAGACTCAGCACCAGTGCCACAACCACCTTGCTTTTGAGTTCCCCCAGCTCCTGACGACGCCAGCGAAACAGCGGGCCAATCCCCAGCAGCAGGGCAAACGGGATGATCAGCCAGCTGTAGATGTGGTTGAAGAAGGGAGTACCGATGGAAATGCTCCCCAGCCCCAGCTCCTTGTGCACCAGCGGCAGCAAGGTACCGAGCAACACGGTCAGCAGACCCGCCACCAGCATGATGTTGTTGCAAAGCAGCAGGGTCTCGCGGCTCCACAGCTCGTGTTTGCCGTGGCTCTTCACCTGCGAGCCTTTAAAGGCAAACAGCAGCAAGGAGGAGCCGATCACCGCCAGCAGGAAGCCGAGAATAAACAGACCGCGGGTCGGATCGGAGGCAAACGCATGCACCGAGACCAGCACGCCGGAGCGCACCAGGAAGGTACCCAGCAGGCTCAGCGAGAAGGCTGAGAGGGCCAGCAGCACGGTCCACGCCTTGAAAGTGGCGCGCTTCTCGCTCACCGCAAGCGAGTGCAGCAGAGCGGTGCCCGCGAGCCAAGGCATAAACGAGGCGTTTTCTACCGGATCCCAGAACCACCAGCCACCCCAACCGAGCTCGTAATAGGCCCACCAGGAGCCGAGCACGATGCCAAGGGTCAGGAATACCCAGGCCGCCATGGTCCAGGGGCGCGACCAGCGGGCCCAGGTCGCATCGAGACGACCGGTCATCAGCGAAGCAATGGCAAAGGCAAACGCCACCGAGAAGCCCACATAACCCATGTAGAGCATCGGCGGATGGAAGATAAGACCCGGATCCTGCAGCAGCGGATTGAGGTCACGACCATCTACCGGGAAATAGGGCAAGGTGCGGGTGAAGGGATCGGAGGTGAACAGCACGAAGGCAGTGAAGCCGACCGAGATCAGCCCCAGCACACCGAGTACCCGTGCGACAGCATCGAGCGGCAGACGACGACTGAACATGGCCACCGCCGCAGTCCAGCCACCCAGGGTCAGTACCCACAGCAGCAGGGAGCCTTCGTGGGCGCCCCATACGGCGGAAATGCGATAGGCGAGCGGCAGCAGGCTGTTGGAGTTAGTGGCCACATACTGCACGGTGAAGTCGTTATCGATAAAAGCCCAGGTCAGGCAGAGAAACGACAGCAGCAGCAGCAAGAACTGGGCATAGGCGAGCGGACGGGCCGCCGACATCATGCCAAGACGCCCCCAACTGGCGCCCAGCAGCGGGTAGCTCCCCAGCAGCAGGGCAGTGGCAAAGGCCAGGATCAGCGCAAACTGACCTAATTCCGGGATCATGAAGGCATTCCTTTCAATTGAACGGTGACAACAGCCGCACCACGCACGGCAGGCAAAGCGGAAAAGGCAAACACCACAGGGATCACTGCTTGGCTCCCTTCAACTGCGCCTCGGTATACTCCGGCTTGAAGTGCATGCCGTTGGTGGCATCGGCCACTTCCGGCGGCATGTAGTTCTCATCGTGCTTGGCCAGCACCTCGAACGCCTCTACGGTCGTGGCATCCTTGAGGGTGCCCTGGGCAACAATCCCCTGCCCTTCACGGAACAGATCCGGCAGGATGCCGTCAAACTCGACCTTCACCAGATGACCGCCGTTATCCACCAGCTTGAAGGCAACCTTGAGGCTCTGGGGATCCCGCTGTACCGATCCCGGCACGACCAATCCACCGATGCGCAGGCGCTGCCCCTCTTCCGGCTTGATCTTGTCCGGCCCCTTCCCCTCCACCAGCTCGCTCGGGGTGTAGAAGAGGTCGATATTCTGACTGAGGGCGTAGAGCACCAGCCCGCTGACGGTCGCCAGACCCAGGGTAATGGCCAGAATGATGGTGAGGCGTTTTTTGCGTCTCGGATTCATAGGGTGTTCTCCATCTGCTGGGCCGCCTTGCGACGGGCCTCACGCGCCTGTTTGCTGCGCAACTCGGCGAGCAGGCTGCGGGTTTTCATGCGGGTAGAAATGATGATGCCGACCAGACACACCAGCGTCAGGCCAAATGAGAGCCAGACATAGAAGGCGTAACCGCCCATCGCCATAAAATCACTGAAAGAGGCAAAGTGCATGCTTACTTCTCCTGCTCTGCAATCTCTTTGACCCAGGGGCGATGCCACTCCCGCATCAGGAGTTCATTGCGAAAACGCATCAGGGTCAGAGCCCCGAGAAATGCGGCAAACGCCAGGATCATGATGAGCAGCGGCCAGAGCATCTCGGGTGAAATGGAGGGTTTGTCAAATTTGGTGATGGTGGCCCCCTGATGCAAGGTGTTCCACCACTCCACCGAGTAGTGAATGATCGGCAGGTTGATCACCCCAACCAGTGCCAGAATGCCGGCGGCACGGCCAGCGACCACCTTGTCGCTAAAGGCGTTGTAGAGGGCTATCACGCCGAGGTAGAGAAACAGCAGGATCAGTTCAGAGGTGAGCCGTGCATCCCACACCCACCAGGTACCCCACATCGGTTTGCCCCAGGCGGCACCGGTAAAGAGGGCAATAAAGGTAAATACGGCGCCGACCGGCGCAATGGCTGCAACCGTCATGTCCGCCATCCGCAGCTGCCACACCAGGCCGATAAAAGCGGCCACCGCCATGGTGGAGTAGGCCCCCATGGAGAGAATGGCGGAAGGCACGTGGATATAGATGATCCGGAACGAATCTCCCTGCTGGTAATCCGCTGGCGCAAACACGAGGCCCCAGACAGTACCGATCACAAACGAGAGCAGACTAATCACCGCAAACCAGGGCAACAGCGTGCCTGCCAGCTGATAGGCACGCTCCGGTTTGGCATAAGGGTGCAACCATTTCCACATAGCTCACAAAACCTTTTTGTTATTAATCGTTTGGCGAGGCCTACCATACCGACCGCAGGGCAGCATCAAATACCCCGAAAGCAATAAGCGGCACTCTCCTTGATCCATCGCAACATTATTTTTTGCAAAAAGACTCCGTTCGGAGCCAAATCTGGTTCAGCTCACGGCCATCAGTTAAGGCTGACCCGCAACGCCGCCGACACAGCCAGCGGCGTCAGTGTCAAAGCCCCCACCAGCATGGCGGCCAGAATGGCAAGCTGCCCGCCATAGGGCAAGCTCATCCCCGCGGCATCGATGGCTGAGGTGGCAAAAATCAGTACCGGAATATAGAGCGGCAGGATCAGCAGACTGAGCAGCACCCCGCCTTTGCGCAATCCCACCGTCAACGCGACCCCGACCGCGCCGAGCAGGCTCAATACCGGAGTGCCAAGTGCCAGCGTCGCGACGACAGCCAGATAGGTGTTCATATCCAGCGAGAGCAAAATCGCCAACAAGGGAGAGATCAGTAGTAGCGGCAATCCGGTCAGCAGCCAGTGAGCGACCACTTTCGCCAGCGCCAGCAAGCCCAGCGGATGAGGCATCAGCATCATCTGCTCCAGCGCGCCATCGGCAAAGTCGTCGCGAAACAGCCGCTCCAGCGACAGCATGGCCGCCAATAGCGCCGCCACCCAGATGATCCCCGGGGCAATACGGGCCAGCAGTTTGGGCTCCGGGCCAATGCCTAACGGAAACAGGGTGATAACGATGAGGAAAAACCAGAGCGGGTTGAGAATATCGGAACGCTGGCGCAGGGCCATCAGCAGTTCACGGTGAATAAGGTGCATAACAGCGCGCAACATGGCGTTACTCCTGCAATGTCGATGCGGAGGGGGTCAACGAGATAGTCTTCAGCCGTCCCTGCATCAGGGTCAGATCCTGATGAGTGGTGAGGATCACCATGCCGCCCCGCTCGGCGTGGGCCAGAAAGAGCTGCTCGAGCACCTTGACCCCTTGCTTGTCGATGGCGGTAAAGGGTTCATCGAGGATCCAGAGTGCCGGTTTCTGTGACAGCCAGAGTCTGGCCAGAGCCACCCGGCGTTGTTGGCCGGCAGAGAGTTGCCCGGTCGGGTTCTCTTCAAATCCGGCCAGCCCTACTCGGGCCAATATCTGCCACAAGTCGATCTCTGATTGCTGCGGGTGATGTAACTGCTGGTAGAACTTCAGGTTTTCAAAAGGGGTCAGCGCCGCTTTGACACCGGGCTGATGGCCGAGATAGAGCAGATTGGCATGATACTCATCGCGACAGTGACGAATATTCTCCCCATTCCAGCACACCTCACCGGCAAACGGCTGCGACAGCCCTGTCAACAACCGCAACAGACTGGTCTTGCCGACCCCGTTGGGCCCTTCAATTTGCACCAGATCGCCGGGCGCAACAGAGAAAGAAAGGTGTTCAAACAGAGTGCGATCTTCGCGCACGCAGCTCAGATTGTTAACTTGAAGCAGCATGGGGATTTTTTCAGAGAAAATGAAGCGGTCTGCATCTTAACACAGTATTGGAATACGTCTTTTCAAAGATGCAACAATTGAACTGACTGGCGACCGGGATCACAAAGAAAATGCGGTAGAAACCATCCGCTCAACGCAGTTGGGGGACAAGCGGCTGCACGCCATAAAATTCAGGAAGGCAATTGCCTTCCTGAATCATCAAGAGCGACCTTTTCGCAACGATATCAAGAGCTCAGCCTCTGCCTTTGGCAACTCGCACTCACTCATGACTTCATCAAGATCGGCGCCCAGTTCGACCATCTTTGCCGCTCGGCTGTAGAGCCTGCGTTCGGGATCCTGCATGGTCAGCTCTTGCTGGCGCTCATTGACCTGCTGCATCGCCCCTTCCACCGACTGCAGACGCTGCCCCATGCCAATGGCACCGGTATGGAGCTCCATCATCTGCTTGCGCAAGCTTTCCAACTGACCTTGCAGGGTTGCCACACTGGCCTCGGACTCCTGCTTGCTGCGCTTGCTCTTGAACCAGATATAAGAGGCAAACGCCAAGGCAATCAGGGACACCCCCAAGGCAACCATCTCGATTATCAAAACATCACCTTACTTATCAGAGGGAACCGATATCTTCCCACTCTTCATCGGAGAGCAGCTTGTTCAAGTCAACCAGGATCAGCAGTTGCCCATCGCGGTTGCTCACCCCCTGAATAAACTTGGCGCTCTCTTCAGTGCCGACCGCAGGTGCCGCATCGATTTCGGAAGAACGCAGATAAACCACTTCCGCCACGCTGTCGACCATGATGCCGATCACCTGCTTCTCGGCCTCAATGATCACAATCCGGGAGTTTTCACTCACATCACCGGAAGGCAGACCGAAACGGGAACGGGTATCGATGACAGTCACCACATTGCCACGCAGGTTGATGATCCCCAGTACGTACTCAGGCGCACCCGGCACCGGTGCAATTTCGGTGTAGCGCAACACCTCCTGAACCTGCATCACATTGATGCCGTAGGTTTCGTTTTCCAGTTGGAAGGTTACCCATTGCAGCACTTCATCTTCGGCCAGATTCTGTGCAATATTGCGCTTTTCTGTCATGTTTTTATTCCTTTTATGAAAACGTCTACTGCTAAAACTAGCAATAAAACAGCTCGATTGCAGAAGTTATCAGCGACCTTCTATGTTCACCCCACGCTCCAGCAACAGGAGCAGTTCGCGAACGTGTAACAGGGCACACATTTTTTCTTTGACCATGCCAGCCAACCAGGGGCGCTTACCCTCCTGATGGCGCCATTTCACCTGGTCACGGTGTAACAATTCAGTCCCTTTGAGATGATGGCACGCTAGTCCCCACGGCGATTCACCAAGCATAATCAGATACTTGTAATCATCCATCTCGAGATGCTGACCCGGCATGACCCACTGGGCAGTATCGACCACATTCATCTTCTGCTCGCGAGAGGTCATGATCCCCTTGTACCAGCCCGGCTGGCCAAACAGGGAGGTGATCTCGCCCAGCTGATGAATACCACCCAGCTCGGTCAACGGGACCGCAAACGTCACACCCGCGACTTCAAAGAAAAGGGCCTGGAACTCTTTGCCGGTATCGATATTTTCCCAGGCAACAGGTTCACTGGCCTCTACCGGAGCAACCTCCAGCGCTGTCTCGGTCAGGATAGTAGTATGGGGCTCCGCAACCTCGGGGAGCAGCACCTCCGCAGGCCACTCAGGCTCCACCGGCAACAGTGACTCCTCCGCCACAATCTCCAGCGGTGCGGTGAGAGTCGCTTCCTGGGTGAAGGCGTCATTCTCAAACTGGACTTGTCCCACCTGAGCCAATAGCTCACCGAGCTGGGCAAGCCGTGGATCGCTTTCAAGGTAAGGTACGGCGACGACCTCGGGGACGCTTTGAGGCTGACGTTGCAACTGTAAAAAAGGGGTAGATTGAATCTCTTCCGCCTCATCCAGCACCAGTGGCTCATCGAGCAGCAGGGAGTGGAAATAGTCATCCATCGCCCGAACTTGAATGGTATCTCTCATACCGTCACCTCATGAACCCGTTGCCGCTCAAGGGCATCAAGATGGTTGAGCAGCGTTTCATATGCATAGGTTCCACGACTCCCGGGAGAATAGATAGACGGGGGGATATGCAGCAAGCTAGCATCCCGAAACTTGGTATCAATAGGGATCACCGCGTTCCACACCGAATCCCCATATTGATCCTTGATCGACTTCAAGGTCATCAGAGAGGCACGGGTGCGCTTGTCGAACATGGTCGGGATCACGGTATAACGGAACTTGTCACGCTTGGAACGCTGCATGATCTCGAATGTTTTCATCATCCGCTCCAACCCCTTGAGGGCCAGAAATTCGGTCTGGACAGGCACCAGAATGCGATCGCAGGCAGCCAGCGCGTTGACCATCATCACCCCTAGTACTGGGGGACAATCGATCAGCACATAATCATATTGCTCCTGAATGCGCAGCAGTGCCCGCTTCAGTACCAGTCCCATCCCCTCACGATTGCCCATCACCCGATCAAGGGTCGCCAAGGTAATAGATGCTGGCAGTAAGTTGATATTTTCAAACTTGGTCTTGAGCGTCAGTTTATTGACAAGCTCGGCTGTCGGTTTGACAGCTTGAAACAACTCATAGAGGGTTCCATCCAGGCGATCTGAATCAAAATCAAGATATGCAGTCAGCGAAGCATGGGGGTCGGTATCAATCAACAGCACCCGCTGGCCACGCTGGGCCAGGATCCCCGCAAGCGAGACCACTGTGGTGGTTTTACCCACACCACCTTTCTGGTTGGCAACCGTCCAAACAATCACTGTATCAATCCTGCCTTGTTGTTATGCGTATGCCACCACCGGGCAAGGTGATCACCTTTATCTCTCCTGCATCCACCGCCTGCTGTACAGCAGGAACCGGTTCGGCAACTACCGTAGGCGTTGCAACCACAGGTGCCGGCGGCACCCAGGCAAATTTGGAGATAGCGACCACAACCTTGCGATTCTGCAGTCTGCCCTGCTCACTGCTGTTGTCAGCAAAGGGGGAAAACTCGCCATATGCCTCGAACGCCAGACGCTGGGGGGCGATCCCATCTGCAATCAAACCATTGAGTACCGCTTCTGCCCGAGCAGCAGAAAGCGCCCAGTTAGAACGATAAATTTCATTATTTATCTGTTGGTTATCGGTATAACCCCGAACCCTTACATAGTTATCGACCGGTTTGAGAATACTTGAAAGAGTATTAATGACCGGTGCAGCGTTTGGTCCCAAAAAGGCACTGCCGCTGCCAAACAACAAGCCGGAACTGAGTTCAACCGTCAGCCAATTCTCATCTTGCGTCACTTTGACGATACCTGCATCCACCAGCGAGCCCATGCTCTGCTGCAACTGCATATCGAGTTTTGCAAGTGTCGCGCCATCTTGCAGCACTGGCACACCAGAAATAGGAGCAAGTGAAGGAGAGAGGGATGCTGGGCTTTCCAGCAACGATGGAGAGGCAGATACCGGGTTATCCAGCAGGGAATTACCCTGCCCTTCAAGCAAGCCATTGCCGCCAGACTGCATGACACTGAACGCCTGGCTCATACCATCAATCACCGCGCGATACTTGTCCTTGTTCACCAGCGCAACAGAGTAGAGCACCACGAACAAGGCAAAGATCAGCGTCATATAATCGGCATAGGAGACCAGCCAGCGGTCAAGATGCTCGCGACCCTGCAAGTGCAACCGATAGCGCTTGCGCATGGCTACTCTCCTTTCAAATAGGCCCTGAGCCGGCGTTCAACCTGCAAGCCGTTTTCACCATGAGCGATAGCCAGCAGCCCTTCCAGGGTCATCTCCTGAAAGAGTGCATAGTGGTAGTGAAATGCGCGTAGCCGATTGGCGATAGGCAGGTAGATGAGGTTGGCAAACCCCACTCCATAGATGGTCGCCACGAATGCCACTGCGATCCCCGCCCCCAGCGCTGACGGGTCTTCGAGATGAAACATGGCCTGAATCAGGCCCAGCACGGCACCGATGATCCCGATGGTCGGACTGTACCCCCCCATGGCTTCAAATACCCTGGCGGCATGTTCATTGCGCTCCTGCTCGATATCGATGTCCGCTTCCAGCAGCATACGGATATCCTCTGTGGAGACCCCATCGACAATCAAACCAAGCCCTTGGCGGGTAAAGTTGTCTTCCTCCTGCTCGGCCTGATTTTCAAGGGCAAGCAGCCCTTGCTGGCGCGCAAAGACTGCCCATGACTGCAACCGTTCGGCCTGCGTCGCAAGATCTTGGTGGGGAGGGGTAAAAATCCATAACAGCTGGTGCAACGCCAGCAAGATGTACTTGGCTGGAGTCTGCAACGTGACAGCACCGACGGTACCGCCCAGCACGATCAAAAAAGCAGGGCCGTCCACCAGCGTCAACAGGGAGCCGCCATGCCACAGTTGGGCAATGGCAATAGCCCCCAATGCCAGGAGCAGACCGAGCAAGCCCATGATTAGCGCCCCAACTCAACCAGAATACGCTGGGCCACCTTGTCCAGAGGGAGTGATTCGCTGGCAATCCCCGCTTTAG
The DNA here is from genome assembly GCF_040908495.1 of Aeromonas sp. R1-1. Taxonomy (NCBI): domain Bacteria; kingdom Pseudomonadati; phylum Pseudomonadota; class Gammaproteobacteria; order Aeromonadales; family Aeromonadaceae; genus Aeromonas; species Aeromonas sp. R1-1. The sequence continues at coordinate 12,866 of NZ_JBFODV010000272.1, forward strand.
CTACTGCTTGGGGCATACCATATACCACGCAGGAAGCCTCATCCTGAGCCCAGATAGTTGATCCCTGCTCTTTCAGCAGTCTGGCGCCATCACGGCCATCTGCGCCCATACCGGTCAGCACAATCGCCAATACCTTGTCGGCATAGGTCTTGGCCGCAGAGGCAAAGGTAATGTCCACACAAGGCTTGTAATTGACCTTGTCGTTGCCATCCACGATGCGAATGCGGGCCCCTGCACCACGACCTTCCAGCAGCATCTGTTTGCCACCGGGAGCAAGGTAGGCATGCCCTGGTTTAAGCACATCGCCATCTTCCGCTTCCTTGACGCCAATCTGGCATAACCCGTTGAGACGGGCAGCAAACGCGGCAGTAAAAGTAGCTGGCATATGCTGGATAAGCAGGATGGGATGGGGAAAATCCCCCGGCAACTTGGTCAGCACATTTTGCAAAGCAACAGGTCCGCCGGTAGAAGTACCGATCGCCACCAACTGATAACTCTTGCCACTGCGCTTGAATGAAGCACTTGGTACAGTGCGTTGCAGGTCAGGCTGACGATCAGGAGTTCTGGGCACTGTGCTGCCCAGAGGAGCACGAGCAACCGGTTCAGGTGCTTTGGGACGAGCAGCGGATGTCATCAGGAAGCGCTTGCGGGAGATCTCCTTCACCCGTTGTTGCAACAGTCTGACCGCTTCATCTTTGTCTCTGGCAATGTCCTCAAACTTCTTGGGTAAGAAGTCGAGTGCACCGGCGTCCAGCGCATCCAGCGTAGCCTTGGCCCCTTCATGAGTCAGGGAGGAGAACATCAGAATGGGGGTTGGGCACTTGGCCATGATCTCCCGCACCGCACTGATGCCATCCATCACGGGCATCTCGATGTCCATGGTGATCACATCAGGGCGCAGCGACATCGCCTTGTCCACCGCCTCACGTCCATTCTGGGCCGTATCAATCACCGTCAGCATGGGATCCTGATTGATGATCTCGCTCACCCGACGGCGAAAGAAGCTCGAATCGTCGACAACTAATACCTTGACTGCCATTGTTGTTTTTCTAACTCCTTGGGCCTGAGCTATTAATGTCTACGCGCATATGCTTTGAGCAGACTCGGCACATCCAAAATAAGGGCAATTCCGCCATCACTGGTAATGGTCGCCCCGGCCATGCCTGGGGTGCCTTGCAGCAGATTATCGAGTGGCTTGATCACCACCTCTTCCTGACCAATCAGGCTATCTACCACAAACCCGATTTGCTGAGTGCCAATCTGCACGATCACCACATGTCCGGTATCCTGACGTGAACGCTTGTTGGCGCCACGAATCAACCATTTGTGCAGATAGAAGAGCGGTATCGCCTTCTCGCGCACAATGATGGTGAGCTGGCCATCAACCATGTTGGCTTTTTTCAGGTCCAGATGGAAAATCTCGTTCACACAACCAAGGGGAAGCGCGAAGGTCTGCTCCCCCACTTCAACCATCAGAGTCGGCAGAATGGCCAGCGTCAACGGAACCTTGATTTCGAGACGGGTACCTTTCCCCCAAGTGGAATCTATATGCACCGACCCATTGAGGCTGACAATACTGGTTTTAACCACATCCATTCCGACACCACGGCCAGAGATATCGGAGATCTCGGCCTTGGTTGAAAAGCCCGGGGCAAAGATCAGGTTATAGGCATCGTTGTCGCTCATGCGAGCGGCAGTATCTGCATCCAGAACACCGCGACTGATGGCGATGGACTTGAGTTTTTCAGGGTCCATCCCTGCCCCATCATCCTCGATGCAAAGCAGAATATGGTCACCTTGCTGGGAGGCGCTAAGGGTGATCGTCCCTTGCCGCGGTTTGCCCGCTTTCTCCCGCACATCAGGCATTTCGACCCCGTGATCGCAGGAGTTGCGAACAAGGTGAACCAGAGGATCGGCGAGCGCCTCCACCAGGTTTTTATCCAGATCTGTCTCTTCCCCCACCATCACCAGCTCAATCTCTTTCTTGAGGGTTCTGGCCAGATCACGCACTACGCGCGGGAAACGACCAAACACCTTCTTGATTGGCTGCATGCGGGTTTTCATCACAGCCCCTTGCAGGTCAGCCGTTACCACATCCAGATTGGCAACCGCTTTTGACATCTCTTCATCATTGCTGGCAATACCCAGGCTCACCAGCCGGTTACGGACCAGTACCAACTCACCTACCATGTTCATGATGACATCGAGAGTCTTGGTATCCACCCGCACCGTCGTATCGCTTTGCACGGCACTGTTTTCTGCTGGTGTAGGCGCAGCCTTGGCGGCAGGCGCTGGCACCTTGGCTGCTTCGGCAGGTTTTGCGGGGGCTGCCGGTGCTGGTTTGGCAACAGGAGTGGCCGGTTTGGGCGGAGTCACCGCGGCAGGTGCGGCAGGTGCGGCAGGTGCGGCAGGTGCGGCAGGTGCCATAGTACTCTGAGGCCCTTGACCACGACCATGCAATTCATCAAGCAGGCGTTCAAACTCATCATCATCGATAAGCTCGTCCACCTCTTTTTGCACCGACTTCAGAGGATTCACCTCTGGCGCCCCCATGTGCTGTCCCTGGCCATGGAGCTGGTCCAGCAAGGCCTCAAACTCATCATCGGTGATATCGCCAGAGCCACCGGCTATCGGGGCTGCTGCAGCCGCCTTGGTCGGAGCCCCACCCACGCCGTGGAGCTCGTCCAGCAGACGCTCGAATTCGTCTGCAGAAATTTCATCGATCGAGCCGCCGCCATTGACAAGAGCAGGCGAGCTGCTGATGGCTGCGGGTTCAACAACTTCTGGAGCAACTTCTTCAACAACTACCGGTGCTGCAGGTTTAGATTCTACAGCCGCAGCCGCACTGGTAGCAGTGCGTAGTTGCTCTTCCCCTTCTGGCTTGCACAACTCATGGAGGTCATGAAGCAAATCATCTGACGCAGGGCTGGGTGCTTCGCGATTTTGAACCTGGGCGAACATGACATTGATGGCATCCAGCGCTTGCAGGATCACATCCATCAGCTCCGCAGTAACGGTTCGCTTGCCATTACGCAAGATATCGAACACGTTTTCCGCACCGTGGCATACATCAACCAGTTCACCGAGCGACAGAAAACCTGCCCCCCCTTTCACGGTATGGAAACCGCGAAAGATGGCATTCAACAGGTTCTTGTCATCGGGCCGCTTTTCCAAGTCGACCAGTTGTTCAGACAACTGTTCCAATATTTCGGATGCTTCGACCAGAAAGTCTTGCAGTATGTCTTCATCAACTTCGAAGGCCATGCGTCACTCCATTAGAATCCCAAGCTAGACAGCAGATCGTCCACATCATCCTGACCATTGACCACATCGGCACGAGCCTCGGGGTTCATGATAGGGCCCTCTGCTTCAATCCCGTTGACAGGAATACTACGAGTTGAATGCTCAGCAGAAGCCTCACCAAACATGGTCAGCATTTCTATTAATTTTGTTTCAACTTCCTGAACAAGCTTGATGACCTTGCGGATCATCTGACCTGTCAAATCCTGAAAATCTTGTGCCATCAGAATTTCTGTCAGCAGTTGCCGTAATTTATCGGCATCAGACTCTGAAGCCTTAATAAAATCATCAAGTTGGTGACATAAGGATTTGAACTGTCCCACGCTCATGTCACGAGACATGAGGGCATTCCAGTTCGGCATCACCAGCTGGATATTGTCATTCAGGCGATCCGCTATCGGCAAACTGGCTTCCACCGCATCCATTGTGCGATTGGCCGCTTTGTCGGTCATATCGATAACGTAGCTCAAGCGTTCCCGAGCATCGGGAATATCATGAGTAGCCAAATCCGGAATACGGGGATCGAGGCGAAATTCTTGAAGTGAATCATGCAGTTGTCGGGTCAGCTGACCTACTTTTTCAAACAGATCGGCTGCGTTGGGGGCACATACTTCGGCAAGCAGTTCATCGGCCAGCTCAAATTCGCCTTGCTCCAGATGAGCAACAAGCATCCTTGCCTGGTCGAGCGAAATCATTGCTCTCGTTTTGGCCATCATCCCTGCAGCTCCTTAGCCAATTCGTTCGAAAATTTTGTCGAGTTTTTCTTTGAGCGTTGCTGCGGTGAAGGGCTTGACGATGTAACCGTTGACGCCAGCTTGGGCGGCTTCAATGATCTGCTCACGTTTGGCTTCAGCGGTTACCATCAGTACCGGCAGATGCTTGAGCTTCTCATCGACACGGATGGCTTTAAGCAGGTCAATACCTTGCATGCCAGGCATGTTCCAGTCGGTAACTACAAACTGAAAATCACCATTTTTCAGCATCGGCAGCGCTGTATTGCCGTCATCCGCCTCATGGGTATTGTTGAATCCCAAGTCGCGCAGCAAGTTCTTGATAATCCGGCGCATCGTTGAAAAATCGTCAACAATGAGGATTTTCATGTTCTTGTCCAAAATTCCCTCCTAAATAGCCACCAGAGTGGCTCACTTACATGATGCTAAAAACGGGTTGTGTCGTGCGGATTATGCCTTAGAGTTTCATCTCAGTGTAGCCAGTACAAACACTTATAGATGCCAATCTCTCAAACGAGCACGCAATCTGTGCATTGCCTGACTGTGGATCTGGCTCACACGCGACTCGCTGACATTCAAAACCTCGCCAATTTCACGCAAATTCAGCTCTTCATCGTAGTAAAGAGAGAGAACCAAAGCTTCTCTCTCTGGTAGACGACCAATTTGCTCGGATAATTGAATCTGAAATCGCTCGGCAGCCAATTCATCGAATCCCGAGCCTGAAGGAGCATCATCGGGGTTACCGATCACATCCTCGCTGACCCCCAGATCCTCGATACCGATAATTTTGCCGCAAGAGACGTCTTGCAGCATCGCATGGTAATCAGCGATGGAGACCCCCATCACGGCAGCAACCTCGGTATCTCGCGCGTCACGCCCGTGAGTCTGCTCGACATTCTCGATCGCTTCTGCAATAGCGCGACTGTTGCGATGCACAGAGCGGGGTACCCAATCACCACGCCGGATCTCATCCAGCATGGCGCCTCGGATGCGGATCCCGGCATACGTCTCGAAGCTGGCCCCCTTGCTACCGTCAAAATTGCGGGAAGCTTCAAGCAGCCCAATCATACCTGCCTGGATCAGGTCATCCAGCAAGACACTGCTGGGCAGGCGAGCCAACAAATGCTGGGCAATTCGCTTGACCAGGGGAGCATGACGCTCCACCAGCACATAGGAATCCTGATGACGCAAGTACGCTTGGGCTTTATTCACGGGAACCTTCCTGTGTTGTGGCCGGTTTCTGCAACAAATTTTCCAGGAAAAACTCCAGATGGCCGCCCGGCTGGTTGGGCACCGGCCAGCTCGCCGCCTTGTTGGCGAGGGCCCGGAACGCCAGTGCGGCCGGCGACTTGGGAAACGCCTCGACAATCAGCTTCTGCTTGCGCACGGCGGCACGCAGATTGGTGTCATAGGGTACACAGGCGACCAGCTCCAGGGAGGTGTCGAGGAAACGATCCGTGACCCGGGTCAGTTTGGCAAAGAGCTCCTGGCCTTCGCGCAGACTGCGCACCATATTGGCCACCACCTTGAAACGAAACACGCCGTGATCCTTGGAGAGGATCTTGATGAGGGCGTAGGCATCGGTGATGGAGGTCGGCTCATCACAGACCACCACCATGATGTCCTGAGCTGCACGGGTGAAGCTCAGCACCATGTCGGAGATCCCAGCAGCCGTATCCACCAGCAGGATGTCGACCTGGGTCTTCATCTCGCTGAAGGCACGGATAAGCTCGGCATGCTGCACCGGAGAAAGCTCGACCATGGACTGGGTGCCCGAGGTCGCAGGCACGATCATCATGCCGTAGGGGCCTTCGACGATGATATCGTCGATGGTGCATTCACCCGCCAGGACATGAGAGAGGTTGCGATGAACCCGCAGCCCCAGCATGACGTCGACGTTGGCCAGACCAAGGTCGGCATCCAGCACCATCACCCGCTTGCCTTGGGCGGCCATGGCTCCGGCCACGTTCAGGGTCACGTTGGTCTTGCCCACGCCACCTTTACCACCGGAAACGGCGATTACTTTTACTCGATTGTTTTGACGCATTTTGCGCAGACCACTCGCCTGATCCATATACATGTTACTCATAAAACTCCGAATCTTCGGCCTCGCCAAAGCCTGCGCCCCAGAAATAGGGCTCCTCTGTTTCTCGCTCCAGCGAGCCCATGGCAGCCCCGACGAGCTGCGCCGCATTGGCAACCTGAATATCTTCCGGAACCCTTTGTCCGTCAGTGATATAGCTGATGGGCAATGAATTCTGGATACACACGTTAATCACTTCGCCCAGATTCAGACTTTCATCCAATTTGGTAAGTATGCAGCCGCTTAATGGAATACGCCGGAAATGGTCAACCGCCTCCTGCATCACCCGACGCTGGGAAGTTGCCGACATCACCAGATAACTGCGGATCCGCACCTTGGCATTCTTGACCAGGGTATCGAGCTGCTCGGTCAACCGGATATCCCGTTGGCCAACCCCGGCCGTATCGATAAGTACCAGCCGACGATGGCGAAACTGATAAAGGGCATTGGCCAGCTCTTCGGCATCACGCACCTGCCGCACCGGACACCCCATGATGCGGCCATAGGTCTGCAGCTGTTCATGGGCACCAATCCGATAGTTGTCGGTGGTGATCAGCGCCACCTGCTCGGCGCCATACTTCATGGCGAAACGGGCCGCCAGCTTGGCGATGGTGGTGGTTTTGCCCACCCCGGTCGGGCCAAGCAGCGCCACCGCGCCGCCCTGACGCATGATCTCGTCCTCGCTGATCTTGAGCTGGGCCGTCAGCACTTCGGCCAACTGGGCCATTGCCTGATGGATGGACATATCTTCGGGGATCAGTCCCGCCAGTTGATCGGCAAAGGCATCATCAAAGCCGAGCTTTTTGAGCTCCTTGATCAGCAGGGCCCGCATCGGTTCGCGGCGCTCCACCTCTTGCCACATCAGCCCGGAGATCTGGTGCTCCAGCAATTTGCGGATGCTGGCCATCTCCTTGCGCATCCCCTCCATCTCCTGATCCCGCTGGGCAGGTTGAGGAGCACGCGGGCCGGACGCAACCCGGGCCTTGGGTTTGGCAGGTTCGGGGGCTGCGCCCCACTGCCCCTGCTCGGCCAATGTTCTGGGCGCTGCATTGGCAGCGGCCAGACCGGCCGATTGGGTATTGCCCATTGGCGCCCCATTGCCCGGCTTGAGCTTCTGCTGGCGCGCCAGCAAGGCGGCCAGGGTATCGGCATAATGTTCGTTCTGCTCCTTCGCCGGCGACGGCTCGGGGCGGATCATCTGCCGTGCAGCAGACGAAATATTGACGCTCTCATCGTTCAGCTGACGGCGAACCGGCGCATCTTTGGGCCCCGGAACCTGGGATTGATAATCGACTGCGGCGACTATCTCTACCCCTCCGGTGACCTTCTTGTTGGACATGATGACGGCGTCAGGCCCGAGAGTCTCCTTGACCTCGGCCAGAGCCGTTCGCATATCCTTGGCAAAAAACCGCTTAATCTTCACCCGTCGTCTCCGCTAACTAGTTCTGCCCTACCGCACTGACGATGCGGATCTGCTTGTCGTCGGGCACTTCCTGATAAGACAGAACGCGCAATCCAGGAATGGCATTCTTGACAAATTTCGCCAGGGTATTGCGCAAGATCCCCGATGTCAGAAGCACGGCCGGTTGGCCTTCCAATTCTTGTCGTTGAGTGGCTTCCACCAGCGAGCGCTGCATCCGCTCTGCCAGACCCGGTTCAATACCGGCACCATCACCGCCACCAGCCTGCAGGGATTGATGCAATATACGTTCCAATTCCGGCGCCAAGGTAATCACCGGCAGCTCGGGATCGGGGCCTGCAATCTCCTGCACAATCAGGCGACGCAGGGCAATCCGGCAAGCGGCTGTGAGCACTTCCGGATCCGGACTGCGCGGCGCGTATTCAACCAGGGTCTGCAGGATAGTGCGCATATCGCGGATTGGCACGCCTTCATTGAGCAAATTCTGTAATACCTTCACAAGGTTACCCATGCTGATCACTTCCGGCACCAACCCTTCGACCAGCTTGCTCTGATGTTTGCCAATCATGTCGAGCAGCTGTTGTACCTCGTCATGACCCAGCAACAGAGCTGCATGGTTGGTCAGGATCTGGCTCAGATGGGTAGCCACCACGGTCGCGGTGTCTACCACCGTATACCCCAGCGTCTGTGCTTGAGATACCATCTCCTTGGCAACCCAGACCGCTTCCAGCCCGAAGGCGGGATCCCGGGTCGCTATCCCCTGGATCTGGCCGAACACCTGCCCCGGATTGATGGCCATCTCCTTATCATGGTAGACATTGGCCTCGCCGGTACTGACCCCCATCAAGGTGATGCGGTATTGGTTTGGCGCCAGATCCAGGTTGTCGCGAATGTGGACGGCAGGGACCAGAAAACCCAGCTCTTGCGAGAGTTTCTTGCGCACCCCTTTGATCCGGTTGAGCAGTTCGCCACCCTGATTGCGATCCACCAGCGGGATCAGCTGATAACCCACTTCCAGCCCGATGATGTCCACCGGCATCACATCATCCCAGCTCAGCTCTTTCTGCTCATGAGGTTGTTCGGCAGTGGCAGGCAGCAGCTCGCCCTTGGCCGCTTTGGCGGCAGCCAGTTTCTCGCGGCGCAGCAACCACCAGGCGCCAGCGGCGGCAAGAGCCCCCAGACTCAGGAAGGCGAAATGCGGCATCCCCGGCACCAGCCCCATCATCAGCAGAATCCCGGCCGAGATGATCAGCGCCTTGGGATTGTCAAACAGTTGACCTAGCACCGCAGTTCCCATGTCCTGATCGGTATTCTGACGGGTCACTATGATGGCGGCGGCGATGGAGAGCAGCAGGGAGGGGATCTGCGCCACCAGACCGTCACCGATGGCCAACAGGGTATAGATCTCGGCCGATTCGCTGAAGGTCAGCTGGTGCTGCATCATCCCGATGATGAAGCCGCCGATGATGTTGATAAAGAGGATCATAATGCCCGCAATGGCATCCCCTTTGACAAACTTGGAGGCACCATCCATGGAGCCGTAGAAGTCAGCTTCCTGGGTTACATCCTGACGACGCTTCTTCGCCTCTTCCTGATTGATGAGACCGGCGTTCAAATCGGCATCGATGGCCATCTGTTTGCCCGGCATCGCATCAAGGGTAAAACGAGCACTCACTTCCGCGATCCGCCCGGCACCCTTGGTAATGACCACAAAGTTGATGATCATCAGAATGGTGAAAACGATGATGCCGACCGCATAGTTGCCGCCGATCACCACGTTACCGAACGCCTCGATCACATGGCCGGCCGCCGCACTACCATTATGACCTTCCAGCAACACCACCCGGGTCGAGGCGACGTTCAACGCCAACCGCAGCAGGGTAGCGAGCAGCAGTACGGTCGGGAAAGCAGCAAATTCGAGGGGGCGGCGGGTATAGACGGATACCAGCAGCACCACGATGGAGAGGGCAATGTTGAAGGAGAAGAGCACATCCAGCATCAACGGCGGGATGGGCAACACCACCATGCCGAGCGCGGCCAATACCAGCAGAGGGGTGCCAAGGCCTTTGCCCAAAACTCCCCGGTACTCTTTGAACTGGCCCAATACTGCCTTGAATTCCATCGCGCTTCTCAATTTCAACCTGCTGGTGCTAGATTAAAGCAAACATCAAGCCAACAATACAAGACATTGAAATGCAATGGATTTATTTTGACTACGTCAGAACTTTGTCATTTTCGATATTCGGTCGGAATGGGCAGATCTTTAGCCAGCGGTTGGGGACGGCGCCCCTGACCACGGCGGAATTTCTTGAGCTGGAAGACATAAGCGAGCACCTGGGCAACCGCCGCAAACAGCCCTTCCGGGATCTCGTGGCCCAGCTCGGTTGAGTGGTAAATAGCCCGGGTCAAGGCTGGTGACGGCATGATGGGGATCTCGTACTCTCTGGCGATCTCCCTGATCTTCATTGCAATTTCATCTGTGCCCTTGGCCACGACCTTGGGCGCGGCACCGGGTTTGCCCGCATCATACTTGAGCGCTACCGAGTAGTGGGTCGGGTTGGTGATCACCACATCAGCCTTGGGTACATCCCCCATCATTCGACGCATCGCCATCTGCATCTGCAACTGACGGATCTTGCCCTTTACCTCGGGCTTGCCTTCGCTGTCCTTGAACTCGTCCTTGACCTCCTGCTTGGTCATCTTGAGCTGACGCATGTGGTTCCACTGCTGGAACGGCACGTCGATGGCAACGATGGGAAGCAGGGCGCAGCAGAGGATGATCAACATCCAGAGAAACAACTCCAGCGCATCGATAATACCGCCGGGGAAACCCTCCATAGAGAGGTTAAGCAGGTGATTGAACTGGCTGGATAGCATCCACCAGGCAAACAGGGTGATGAACACCACCTTGGCGATGGATTTGACCAGCTCGATCAGCGACTGCACCCCGAACATGCGCTTGAGGCCGCTGAGTGGACTCAGCTTGCTCATCTTGGGCATCATGGCTTCAGTGGAGAAGTTCATCCCCCCCATCAGGGTGTTGCCGATAAAAGCGGCAATCGCCACCAGTGCAAACAAGAGTCCCAGCGGAAGCACCAGTTCCCCCAGCAGCGCCGGCACCATAGCGATCATGGCATTGGGATCGAACGCCTGCTCCCGGTCCAGGGTAAAGCCCATGGTGACAACCTTGACCATGGCGGTCGCCAGCGAGCCCTTGAGCATCAACAGGCCAAAGACCGCCGAGAGCAGAACGCTGGCGGTCCCCAGCTCTTTTGAACGTGCAATCTGCCCTTTTTCACGGGCCTGTTGCAGTCGTTTGCCCGTGGGTTGTTCGGTACGTTCCTGGTCGGTATCAGCCATGAGCGCCCCCGAAGCACTGGGTGTTGATCAGCTCGCAGCTGACCTCCTGCACCCGCTCCCACATGATGTCGAAGTGGCCGAGAAACCCGCCGATAGTGAGCCAGAGGATGAGTAGACCCGACATCATGCTGACCGCAAAACCGATACTGAAAATGTTGAGTTGCGGCGCCGCCCGGGTCATGACACCAAAGGCGAAGTTGATCAAGAGCAAGGCGACGATGGCAGAAAGGGCCATCACCAGTGAAGCCTGATACATCACACCGAGAAAACCGATCAGGGTACGAATGGCCGGTAAAGTGAGCCCGGCGTCCGACACCGGCAAGGTCTCAAAACTGAGGATCACCAGCCGCAGCATTACCAGATGACCATCCAGCGCCAGAAACACCAGGGTCGCCAGCATCAGATAAAACTGACCCACCACGGGGGCCGACTGGCCATTCATCGGGTCCACCAGGGTGGCAAAACCCAGACTGGTCTGCATGGCGATGACCTGACCGGCCATCACGAAGCTCTCCATCAGAAACTGGGTCATCAGACCGAGAGCAATACCGATCAGCAGTTGCTGGCCCAATACCAGAAAACTGCCGGCAGAGAAGAGTTCAATGGGGGGCATTTTCGGGAGCAGCGGGGCAATCAGAAAGGTGATGGCAAGCGCCAGCCCCATCCGTACCCGCGCAGGAGCAAGGCGGCTGCCAAACACCGCCATCACCATCAGCAGACTGCTCACCCGCGCCAGCGGCCAGAGGATGGAAGACAACCACTCCATGATCAGAGCGGTTGTGTAGGTCATCCCACCACCTCGGGGATTTGATTGACCATCAGTACAAAGAAGTCCATCAGACTCTGCAGACCCCAGTGAGCACCAGCACCCAGCGCAAACAGTGTCACGATGAGACGGGGCAGAAAGCTCAGGGTCTGTTCGTTGATGGAGGTGGCCGCCTGAAAAATGGCGACCACCAGGCCGATAGCGAGACTGGGCAGGATCACGGCGCTGACCATGATATTGACCAGCCAGAGCGCCTCGCGAAAGACGTCGACAAAGGTTTCAGGGCTCATGTTCGGGCTCCTTGCGCTCGACCGGCTAACCGGCACCCAGTCCGAAACTGTTGGCCAATGACCCCAGAATGAGATTCCAGCCATCCACCATCACGAACAGCATCAACTTGAAGGGCAGCGAGACGATCATCGGTGAGAGCATCATCATCCCCATCGCCATCAGGATACTGGCGACCACCAGATCGATGACCAGGAACGGCAGGAACAGCATAAAACCAATCTGGAATGCGGTTTTCAGCTCGCTGGTGACAAACGCCGGGATCAACACTCGTAGCGGCACATCGGCAGGTTTCTCCACCTGCACGTTGGCGATCTCCATAAAGGTGTTGAGATCCTTGATCCGGGTCTGGGCCAGCATGAACTGATGGATGGGCAACTCGGCCCGCTCCAGCGCCTCCTTTGCCTGAATGGTCTCGGCCAGATAGGGCTGCAACGCCTCATCATTGATGCGATCCAGCACCGGCGACATGATGAAGAACGACATAAACAGGGCGATGCCGATCAACACTTGGTTGGAGGGACTCTGTTGCAGACCGATCGCCTGGCGCAAGATACCCAACACCACAATGATGCGGGTAAACGAGGTCATCATGATCACCATGGCCGGCAAGAAGGAGAGCGCGGTCATCAGCGCCAGTACTTGCAGGGTCAGGCTGTACTCCTGAGAGCCATCCCCCATGGTCTTGACGGTCACCGCCGACATGGCGTCCTGTGCCAGCGCGGGCCAAGAGCAAAACAGTGCTATCAGCAGGCTGACCAGCAGCCCCGTTTTCAGCCATAAGCCGTTAGCTTTTTTCATGCTTGCCCATCAATTTGCCAAGCTGCTGGGAAAACGCCTGAGGCTGGTTTTCGTCCAGCGGCTCCTCCAGCCGGTAGAGAAAGTTGACCTGCTGCGGTGTTACGCCGACCAGCAGTTGCTGTTCGCCCACCTTGACCACCAGCAGCTTCTCTTTGTAACCCACCGGCAACGAGGCGATGACCCGCATCTGGCCGCCCCCCATGGCGGTTGCCAGCTTGCTCTTCTTGAGCAGAAAGCCCAGCACCAGAATGAGACAGATCACCATCAGACTGGAAAGCAACCAGGAGCTCAGACTAGGCACGTTGGCAGATGCCGCTGTCTCGGCAAAGGCCGGAACAGGCAGCAATAACAACAGGAGGCGCATCATTTGAGCTTCTTGATCCGTTCAATCTGGCTGATGACGTCGGTCAGGCGGATACCGAACTTGTCGTTCACCACCACCACCTCGCCGTGAGCGATCAGGGTACCGTTGACCAATACATCCAGCGGCTCGCCTGCAACACGATCCAGCTCCACCACCGAGCCCTGGTTCAGCTGCAACAGGTTGCGGATGCTGATCTGGCTGCGGCCCACCTCCATGGCGATAGTGACCGGAATATCGAGAATGGTGTCGAGCTTGCGACGCTCCTCGGCACTGATAGGGGCATCATCTTTCAACTCTTCCAGCGGGGCTGGCTTGGCTTCCGCCGTCACCTGCTCCTCCAGAGCCGCAGCCCAGGCATCAGCCATCAGATCCTCTTCCTCAGTTCCGCTCATCTTGTTTCCTTATGCTACTTCGTGACCGTTTACCGTAATAAACCATCAATTATCGCTGTTGATCTTCGATACTGCGCTCGAGCTCTTCCAGCTCGGCCTCGCCATCAATTCGTACCCCGCCCCGGGTCACCAGATGCATCTCCGTCTTGACCCCTTCCGGACGTTTGAGTTTGTCGGTGATCTTGAGCGCCACATTATCCTTGGTCCGGCCCATCTTGGCGTGGAAAGTGGGCAAGTCCTCGACAAAAACCAGCAGATTTTCCGGCATATCGACCGGAATGATATCGCCGGGTCGCAGCTCCATCAGTTCACGCAGGGTGAGTTCGGTCTCCAGCAGCTTGGCCCGCAGCTCCACCTTGACGTCCATGATCTCGTCACGCAGCGCCTTGCTCCAACGTACGTCGGTATCCCCCTTGTCACTCTGCACACCGGCATCCAGCAGCTCGCGAATCGGTTCCAGCATGGAATAAGGCATCGCCACGTGGAAGTCGCCGCCGCCACCATCGAGCTCGATGTGGAACGAGCTGACCACGATCACCTCGGTCGGGCTGACGATGTTGGCCATTGCCGGGTTCACTTCGGAGTCGAGATACTCGAACCCCACGTCCATCACCGGCGCCCAGGCATCCTTGTAATCCTCAAACACCAGTTTGAGCAGCATCTGGATAATGCGCCGCTCGGTCGGCGTAAACTCGCGCCCTTCAATCTTGGCGTGATAACGGCCATCACCACCGAAGAAGTTCTCTACCAGGATGAAGACCAGTCGGGCCTCCATGGTGATGAGTGCCGTCCCCTTGAGCGGGCGGAAGCGCACCATGTTGAGACTGGTCGGCACAAACAGGGTATGAACATACTCGCCAAACTTGAGCATCTGCACGCCGTTGATGGAGACCTCGGCGGTACGACGCATCATGTTGAACAGGCTGATTCGCATATGGCGGGCGAAACGTTCATTCACCAGCTCCAGCGTCGGCATGCGACCACGGACGATGCGGTCCTGGGAGGAGAAGTCAAACTGGGCTACGCCGGGGTCTCCAGCGCCGCCTATCTCTTCCTCTTCGACATCATCGACACCGTGCAAGAGGGCATCAATTTCGTCCTGACTTAACAGATCGCTCACGCTTCACCTACTGCATTACAAAGCCGGTAAACAGCACTTGTTCGATAACGGGGGAAGAGACCAGGTCCTTGAGCACCCGACGGCACTCTTCCAGTGAATCCTTGCGCAGCTTCTCCTTGCCTTCGAAGGTCATCAGCTGTTCGGCACTGGCTGCGCTGAATACCCGCAGCAAAGTGCCTTCAATCAGGGGGATATTCTGTTTGGCCAGCGTCTCGTCGGCGGTACCGCGCACCATCAGCTGGATCTTGATCTGCACCAGTCGATCTCGCTGGGCACCTGCGACGTTGAAGACAAAGGGGCGCGGCATACCGACATAGAGGGAAGGTTTAGGCGCTTCCTCCTTGGGTGTGGCCTCGGCACCTTCCGCCGCTTCAGCAGGCGGTTTATCGGAGCCGGAGAGCATCAGGAAGGCGCCAGCACCACCACCGCCCAGCAAAATAACCGCCAGGGCAATGATAATGATCAGCTTCTTTTTCTTGCCCGCAGCCGGGTCTTTTAGCGTCAACTCGTTATCGTCAGCCATCCCTTGTCCACCCTAGTCTCAAACTTGTTCGATATCATAAACTTACTCGGGATTGCATCAAGCATAGAAATCAATTCCGGAACCGTTTGTCGATTCCACCAGCAAACTGGGGTTGGAAGTGGTGAGTTCCCCTTCAACCAGCCCGTTACCGGACCGCGGCTGACCACTAGTCTGACCTTGCTGCCCCTGCCCGTTAAAGGTGGGCTGGCCCTGTTGCTGCTGTTGTTGCGACTGCTGCTGCACCTGCGTCTGACCAAGCTGGATCCCCTGCCCTGCCAGCATGTCACGCAGCCGGGGCATCGCCTGCTCCAGCATCTCGCGGGTCTGGCCATGTTGTACCACAAAATGGACGTTGGCCTGGCTGTCAGCTCCCATCTGGATCTGGATCTTCATCTTGCCAAGGCCGAGGGGGTCGAGCTGAATTTCCGCCTGTTGCAGTTTCTCGGCCAGCATCACATTGACCTTCTGGTGCAATTCGGCAGGCGCTTCCTGACTGGCCAGTTTCAAATGAGGTAAATTCTGCGACTCACGGCGCAGCGTCGTCTCAGCGGCGGGCGCCCGGCTATCGGCCACCTGTGGCTGAGTCTGGCTGTTCTGGCCATGCTGAACGGTCTGGCTCGGGCTGCTCTCACTGTTAGATGTCGTCGCAACCAGGCTCTTCTCCGCCTCACCGGCCTTCGGTTTTACCTCAAGCGAAACCGCTTTTCGCACCTCGTCGGTGCCCGTCACTTCCATCTGTTTGATGCCGGCTGAAATGGTCGACAGCGGCGCTTGCGGCCCCTGAGATTCGGCCTGTGCCAACACCTGCTGCGGCGCCGCCATCACGGGGGCGGCAGCGCTATCGCTCTGAGTCGTCGCATTTGTCGTTACGCTGCTCTGGGCTGCGGCACTTTCTGCGGCACTTTGCGCCGTCATCACGTGCGCCGAACCTTGATTAGCGGCGGTGGCTGGCTGCTGGCTTCCCTCGGCAGCACTCTTTTCTGTCCCCTTGCCAGCTACCCCACTTCCATCCGCAGTTGCTGAAGTGGTTGCAGCGCCCGCCTCAGGCTGCTTGAGCCCCTCGCTGAAGGCCTTGAGCGCAGCCCCCTGAGTCGCGGCTTGTGTCGCCTGCCCCTTGTTAGTCAAAACATTACCGGCGACGAGATCGGATTTGCTGTCGCCAGTCTCTTTGGTTGCAAGAGACTCCACGGATTTGGCGGTTCTTGCCGACTCATCGACCGGCAGCACCTTGGCCAGCTGGGCCATCCGCTCTGCCCCCGTGAGGGGCTTGGTGTGCTTGCCATCTGCTCCGAGGGTTTCTCCCTTGGCCGAGGCTTTCTCCCCGGACTGCCCATCCGCAGTAGTGGCGGCATCTTCACCTTCAGAGGAGAGAACGGCAGCAGAGGCATCGCCCTGCGCCACTACTCGCGCCGCAGAGGACGATACCGTGGTATCAAGAGTCGAGTTGGCGGTCGTCGCCAGCGGCGACTGCGCCCCGGTCTGACCGGCAAGCTGTTGGGCAATCCTAGCTGCGGCTGGGGTCTGCTCGCTTTCATCAAGCACAATCCCCTCCAGCTCACCCTCTTGCGGCAACGGATTGCCGTCTACCACAGTGGCGCTCTGTTGGGCTGCTACCGCCAGCTGGGGTGTCACTAGCGAGGTATCGAGCTTGAGGGAGTCTTGCAGACGGAGCAGAAAGTCGGTGGCAGGGACCTCACCCACCTTGTTGTCGGCGTCAGGATCCTGCTCCTTGCTGGTCTCCTCTTTGGGAGAGGCGCTCTCGGTCGCCAAAGATTTGGCTGATCGGACATGGTTACCGCCCTGAGTGGCTTCGGGGGTGCCCTGCTCGCTGTTCCGGGCCTTGGCAATCAGGGTGGCGAAGTCCCCCTTGCTGTCGCTGCCGGTTCCCCCATCGATACTTTTGCTCTCGACGGAACCGCTCAGAGGCGCTTTGTCCAACCCGTTGGCCGCAGCCGAAGGCGTTTGTGTCAACAGTGTCTGCATCATGATGGGATCCCTGAATTCTGGTGGCCCCCAGAGAGATGGCCGCCGACAATGTCCATATCAAAGCAAGTTACAGGCCAGCTTGATGAAAGCGTCGCAACATAGCGTACTCATCCAGCATCTTCTGCTCCTGACGCTGGGCTTTCTGCTGCTCGCGGCTCGCCTGTTTCTCCAGCAACAGCTCCACCGCCTTGCGCCGCTGCTGGGCAGCCAGCCACTCTT
The DNA here is from genome assembly GCF_040908495.1 of Aeromonas sp. R1-1. Lineage (NCBI taxonomy): Bacteria > Pseudomonadati > Pseudomonadota > Gammaproteobacteria > Aeromonadales > Aeromonadaceae > Aeromonas > Aeromonas sp. R1-1. The sequence continues at coordinate 30,219 of NZ_JBFODV010000272.1, forward strand.
CACGGCGCTGTTCCAGCGCCTGACGCACCTGCAACACCCCTTCGTACTGCTGGGTCGCTGCCTGTTCGAGCTTGTTGATAAAGGCGTGATACTGGGTATTTTGCTGGGGCGAAATCCCCTGCAGGCCGCGATCGGTCCACTGCTGGTGATAGATCTGGCGGTACTGGTTGAGGGCATTTTGCTGATCCATGAACAGCTTGAGATCCTGCTGCGCCTTCACCAGTGCCAGCGCACACTGCTGCTCCGCTTCCACCAGCCGATCGGCCAACAATACCAACCCTTTACTCATCGTCGACCTCTCTGTTACCGACCATCATCAGCGCATCAATGGCATCGCCACCATCTGCAAGGCTTGCAAGCCATCATCGTAGTGAATGACCTCGCGCATCCCCTGCTGCAAGAACTGATCCAGATAGGGTTTTTGAATGATGGCGCGGTCAATACGCGGATCGGAACCCTGACTGTAGGCGCCAATGGTGATGAGATCCCGGTTCTGCTGATAGAGGGAGTAGAACTGCTTGAGGGTGCGCGCCAGATCCATATGTTCCGGCGAGGTCACCATGGGCATAACCCGGCTGATGGACTTCTCGATGTCGATAGCCGGATAGTGGCCCGCATCGGCCAGCTCGCGCGACAACACTATGTGGCCATCGAGGATCGCCCGCGCCGCATCGGCAATGGGATCTTGCAGGTCATCCCCCTCGGTCAGGACGGTGAAGAAGGCGGTGATGGAGCCCTGGCCGTCACTGCCGTTACCCGCCCGCTCCACCAGCGCCGGTAATTTGGCAAATACCGAGGGCGGATAACCCTTGGTCGCCGGCGGCTCGCCCACCGCCAGCGCGATCTCACGCTGGGCCTGGGCATAACGGGTAAGAGAGTCCATCAAGAGCAACACGTTGAGCCCCTGATCGCGGAAATACTCGGCGATGGCCAGCGCCGTTTCACACCCCTTGAGCCGCATCAGCGGCGAGGCGTCGGCGGGAGCCGCCACCACCACGGAGCGGGCTCGCCCCTCCTCTCCCAAAATGTCTTCGATAAACTCTTTCACCTCACGACCCCGTTCACCGATGAGGCCGACCACTACCACATCTGCCACCGAGCCGCGGGTCATCATGCCCAGCAGTACCGATTTACCGACACCGGAACCGGCAAACAACCCCATCCGCTGGCCCTGACCAACCGTCAGCACGGCGTTGATGGCGCGCACCCCCACGTCCATCGGCTGATGGATCGGGCGGCGAGAGAGCGGGTTGATGCGGTGCTGGGCAAACTGCACGGTCTGGGAGGAGAGAATGGGACCGAGCCCATCGAGTGGCTGACCGATGCCGTCGATGACCCGACCAAGCAGGTTCATCCCAACCGGAATGCCGTGCTCTTCGGTGATGGGCACCACCCGGGCACCGGGGATCACCCCCTTGAGCTGCTCGCTCGGCATCAGATAGAGGCGATCGCCAGAAAAACCGACCACTTCAGCCTCCAGCGTCCCATCCAGGGTATCGATGCGGCAGAGGGCACCGATGGCGGCACGGCAGCCGATGGCTTCGAGGGTCAGCCCCACCACCCGGGTCAATTTGCCGGCGACCGGCGGTTTGGGGGCGCTGTCGCGTACCTTGTACCCTTGCAACCGGTTCAGTAGCGAGCCGCTCATCTGGCCTCCTGAGAGCTAAAAAGTGCAGCCGGACGGCAACGTCCGGCATCGGTTATGGGCGTGAGTCCTGCGAAGCCGGTTTCTGCGACGCATTGTCCCGCAAGAAGTTGCGCAGCAACTGATCGATGCGCCCGGAGAGGGTCAAATCGATGCTAGAGAGCTCGGTAGCCAGTTGCAGATCGCCGGGGGAGAGGGTGGGATCGCTCTGCAATCGCCAGTGGCGCTTGGCGCACTCGTCGGCGCCAAATGCCTGCTCGATTCGCGCGATATCGTCGGGATGCAACATCAGGGTCACCCCCTGTTCGGCGGCGGGCAGCAACGCCAGCCCCTCTTTGAGCGCCTCCAGCAAAATGCGAGGAGAGGTCTCCGCTTCGTGACGAATAAGCGCGCGGGCCAGTTGCATCACCAGCGAGACCAGTTGCTGCTCCACCGCCTGATCCAACTCGTTAAGCGGATTGGCAAGGCGGGCGGCGAGCCCCTGCCAGTGGGCGATCTCCTGCTCCACCAGCTCGCGGCCCATGGCCACCCCCTCCTCGCGCCCCTGTTCGAGACCAGCGGAATGACCCTGTTGCAATCCTTCCAGCTTGCCCTCTTCCATACCCTTGGCATAACCGGACTCGCGCCCCTCAGCCATCCCCTCTTCCCAGGCGGCCTGACGGATCGCTTCAAGCTCTTCGGCGGTGATGCTGGGGGTCGGCTCCTGCTCGGACTCCGGCTCCACCACCTCCTCTTCCTGCTGATACCAGTCAGGGGCCAGGCCAAGAGCATTGGTAGGCGCTCCCGCCTCTACCTCAACCTCCATCTCGGGCCAGCCCCAGGTCTCAACCCGGGCATCATCACCCTCGGGGCGCACATAACCACGCAGTTTGTTGTTCATGCTTTGCGCGGCTCCTCACCACTGCCTGATGCGGGTTTGGCATCGCAATTCGGTTTATGGGCCATGGCTTAGAGGAACTCCTCACCGCCACCGGCACCCAGCATGATTTCGCCAGCATCCGCCAGACGACGGGCGATGGAGAGGATCTCTTTCTGGGCCGCTTCCACTTCGGAGACCCGGATCGGCCCCATGGCCTCCAGATCGTCTGCCAGCATTTCGGCCGCCCGTTTGGACATGTTCTTGAAGATCTTCTCGCGCATCTGATCGTCGGAGCCCTTGAGGGCGCGTTGCAGCAGATCCCCCGGCACTTCCCGCAGCATGGTCTGGATGCCGCGATCGTCCACATCGATGAGGTTTTCGAACACGAACATCAAATCCTGGATCTGCTGGCTCATCTCTTCGTCCGACTCGCGGATGGAGTCCATCAACTGGCCTTCGATATTGGTATCCAGGTAGTTCATGATGTTGGCGGCAGCCTTCAGGCCGCCCATCTTGGCTGCCTGGGCACCGGCCGCACCGGCAAACTGTTTCTCCATGATGTCGTTCAACTCTTGCAGTGCCGCCGGTTGTACCTCTTCGAGGTTGGCGATACGCATCACCAGATCGAGGCGCACCTGCTCCGGGAACTGGCTCAGGATCTCGGCGGACTGCTCCGGCTCCAGATAGGAGAGCACGATAGTCTGGATCTGCGGGTGTTCGTTCTGGATGATACTGGCCACCTGACGGGCATCCATCCACTTGAGCGAATCGAGGCCGCGGGCGCCGGAACCGAGAATGATCTGGTCCACCAGGTTGCTCGCCTTGTCCTCGCCAAGGGCCGCCACCAACGCCTTACGCACGAAGTCTTCGCTGCCGATACCGATGTTGGTGTACTTCTGGATATCGTCGATGAATTGACGGTGCACCGCCGCCACCCGATCGTGACTGAAGTCGGACATGGAGGCCATCGACATACCGAGCCGCTGCACCTGCTTGGGCTCGAGATGACGGAAGATCTGGGCGGCATCCTCTTCATTGAGGCTCAGCATCAGCACCGCAGCCATCTCCATCCCCGACATCTGGTCGAGGATCTGGCGCTGACTGTCGGTGATGTCATTGCCGGTGACTTGACTCTTCTTTTCTTCAGGCATCTTTGTTCGTTACCCATTCTTTAATGACCTGAGCGGCCAGATCCGGCTCGTTCGCCACCAGCGCACGTACCGCCTTGAGCAAGTCTTCGTCACGGTGCAGATCCGGCAGTTTCAGCTGGCCATCGCGTACACCAAACACCTGATCGCTCTCGACTTGTGCTGACAGCAGACTCAACTCGTCGTCGCCACCCAGTACGGTGTGGTTGTCGAAATCCACTTCCCCTTCCGGTTTGGCATCCGGGTAGAGCAGTCGCTTGAGCATGGGGCGAACCACGGTGACGATCAAGACGATGATCACCAGTACCGAGGCGGCAATCCGCACCGCACGCCAGAACCAGGGCTGATCGTAGAGCGGTACCTCGGCCACGGTATCCAGCTCTGGGCGATTGAACGGAATCGCGACCACCTCAAGGGTATCACCGCGGGTCACATCAAAGCCAAGGCCACCGCTCAGCAAACGGCGCAATGTATCGAGTTCTGCCTGGGTGCGCGCCTCACGAGTCACGGCCCCGTCGGCACCGGGTACCGCTTTGTAATCCACGGCAACCGAGACGGTCATGCGGCGAATGCCACCCATCTGGCGACGGGTATGGCTGACGGTGGTATCCAGTTCGAAGTTGCGGGTTGCCTCTTTGCGGGAGCGGCCCGAAGCGGCAGCGCTGGCACCATCACCACCGGTCGCCTCCTCGGGAATATTGGAGGCGGCAGGGGGCTGGTTGGAGAGGGCGCCAGGCACACCACCGTTACTACCGCTGGCGCTGTTCTCTTCCATGGTCATCTCGGAGCGCACTGCAGGCAAGTCAGGGTTGTAAGTCTTGCGGGTCTGCTCCTGCTGGGAGAAGTCGAGGGAGAGATCCACTTCCGCCGTATAGTTGTCGGCCCCCAGCACCGGGATCAGGATGGCGTCAATTTTTTGTTTGTACTCCAGCTCCTGCTTCTGCTGCATGGCAAACTCTTTGCGAGTCTGGGCCGAGATCGGGTCTTGCGAGCCGGAGTTAAGCAGGCGGCCATTCTGGTCGGTGACGGTGACGCGGGTCGGCTCAAGGCCATGTACAGCGGAGGCCACCATATCGACGATGGAATCCACCTCCCCCTGCCCCAGCGCCGCCCCTTTCAGGTTGAGCACCACGGTGGCACTGGGTTTACGTTCGTTACGGGCAAACACGTTGTCTTTCGGGATAGCCAGCAGCACCTGGGCCTTGGCCACATTCTGGAACTGCTCGATGGCGCTCGCCAGCTGGCGCTCGCGGCTCAGCTTCAGACGTTCGCTCTCCATCCGCTGGCTGACGCCGAAACTGGAATCTTTCAGCAGGATATCTTCACCACCGATGTTGCTATCGGTGGCATTGGCGAGACCGGCACGGGTCAGAGCCAACTGGATAGTGGCGTAATTTTCGGCGTTGACCAGCACGCTCTTGCCATCCACCTCATAGGGGATCTTCTGCTGATCGAGGAAGTCGAGGGTCTTGACCAGCTCCTGGGTGGTGTAGGTGCCGAGGGGACGCATGTCCGGCTCCTTGCCCCACAGCAGGATAAACACCGCAATGGCCAGACAGATGGCAAGCCCCAGGATCAGGGTGATTTGCCGCAGCACATCGGTGTTGGACAGGAAGCCCAGCGCCGAACTCTTCTGCTCATTTTCATCGAGGGCGGCGGTGCCCTCATCGTTTATCAGCAGATCGCCGTTTTGGTCAGTAGCCACGATTTATGTCCTTATTGCTGACATGTTCATGATGTTCAGTCGTCATGGTTTATTGGCGTCGCTTATACCGGCATGTTCATGATGGTCTTGTAGGCATCGACCATCTTGTTGCGCACCTGTACCGTGGCTTCAAAGGCGATGGACGATTTTTGGCCCGCGATCATCACTTCGGCCAGATCCACCGACTTGTCGCCCATATCGAAGCGGGTGCGCAGGTCATTGGCGGCCCCTTGCAGTTCGTTGACGTTGCCAAGCGCCTGTTGCAGCAGCTGACCAAAGTCGGAGGTTACCTGACGACCGGGTTGTGCCAGCGGCGTTGCGCCTGCTTCGATCTTGAGCGCCTGCATCTCTTGCATCAGGCTGCTTGCACTAATTTCCATTTTCCATCCCCAGACAAATCATTGACGCTGGCATGCAACAAGCAATTAGAGTGCCAATGCGTTAAAAACGCGATGAGGATGAGTGGCCAGACCAGGCCGGACGGGTTCGACAACGGCAGATGGCTCTGATTAAATCCGACTCTGACGCCCACTTTTGCTGGCTGGCAAGGAGTCCGCTCTGGATTATCGCAAACCCGTGTTCAAGGCGATGGACTACATCAGCCACCATCTGGATGACAATCCGGGCCTGGATGAGGTCGCAGCGGCGGCAGCCATCTCCACCTTCCACTTCCACCGTATTTTCAAGACGATGGTCGGCGAGACCATTGCCGGATTTACCCGGCGCCTGCGTATGGAGCGCGCTGCCCGTCGCTTGTTAGCCTCCCCCCAAAGCGACATCACCCCCCTCGCACTGGCCGCTGGGTTCTCCAGCTCCCAGAATTTCGCCAAGGCCTTTCGCCTGCACTTCGCCATGAGCCCTTCGGAATACCGCCAGCAGCAGGGGGGAAACTGGAAAAGCAAGATTGGAAACGATCCCCTTCCCTTTGACACCTATGATGGCCTGGTCATGCACCCGGTCACCGAACACCCGGGTCTGTTGCAGGGGACAAGCGTCATGCAGATGCCCGCTAGGCGCGTGGCGTACATGCGCCGCCTGGGCCCCTATGGCAAAGAGACCTGCGAGCAAGCTCATCGGGATTTGCTCGCGCTGTTCGCCTCAGACGAGGCGATGACACCGGCGGGTACCCTGAGTCTCTATTGGGATATCCCCGACATCACCGATGAGACCCGTTGCCGTACTGACGTCTGCATCGAGCTGGGGCCAGAGATCCCCGCAGGGCGCCAGTTAACCACCCAGACCATCGCCGCGGGCCCCTATGCAGTTTGTCAGTTTATCGCTCGCGGCGATCAACTGGTCGCTTGCTGGGAAACGGCGTTTCGCTGGGTAGTGGGCCAAGGGCTGAACTGCGACGATCGCCCGTGTTACGAGCAATACCACGCAGGCACGGACCCCGACCGGGAGCATTACGTGTTTGATATCTGTATCCCGCTGATCAACCGATAAGCCGATACCTCATTTCCATTTACCCACTTCGGTGCCTTCGGGCACCGAAGCGACGGAGTCATGCCCATGAATATCAAAACGCTGTTTCTCGCCAGCCTGCTGGTGACGCTTCCCGCTGCCGCCAATGCCCAGTCACAGAGCCAGACGCTGATCTTTGGCGGCACCATCTACAGTGGTGATCCGGCGAACCCTCACCCGGAAGCGGTCGGCATTGAAGGTAAAAAGATAGTGGCAGTCGGCAGCTATCAGGAGGTCAGTGCCCGCCTCGGCAACCATGCCAAGCGTCTTGATCTGAAAGGAAAGTACCTGATGCCAGGGCTCATCGACAGCCATGTTCATGCGGCATTTGCCGGTTTTCAGGGGATGACGGTTAACTTTCCTGACGCCATGAGTGAGGTTGAGCAGGTGCAGCAATTTCTGACCCGCAGCAAGGATGATCCCCGCCTGACACTGGGCGATGTAGAGCTATACAGCAATGTCTCCCTCGACTACTGGCATCAGCTTCCCCTGCTCGATCAGGTGTTCAATGGCCCGCAATACCGGCAGATCCCGGTAGTGCTTGCCGGTTCGGATGCCCACACCGGTTGGGCCAATCAGGCCATGCTGCGCAAGGCTGGCATTGATGCCGACACCCTTGACGGCCGTTATGCTCCGCTGAAAGGCAATTTTGGCCTCACCCCATCCGGCAAGCTCAATGGCTTTGCCTCGGAAGGCGGCTGGGATGCCATTCTCAAGGCGCTGCCCCCCGTCAGCGACGAGACGATTGCCAGTGCCATCATGACCGCCGCCAAACAACTCAATCAGGTGGGCATTACCGCCTGGATGGACCCTATCAGCAACATTCGCCCCCTCGCCCCCATCTTCAACGCCGAGCCGGATCGCCGCGATACCGGCCTGCTGCCGGCGTACAGCATGCTCTCCCGGGAAGGCAAGCTGACCGGACATGTGTCCGCACTGGCACTGGTGGGGATACATGCATCACCCGTCATCATTGATGACGTATTGGCGCTGCAACAGCAGTTTCAAGATGCCCCGGACGTTAAACTGGTGGGGATAAAGATCCTGCAAGATGGTGTCATCGAGTATCCATCCCAGACCGCCAAGTTGAGCGAGCCCTACCTCAACCGTCCCGGTTACAGCGGCAAGGACGATCTGGACAAGCAGCGTTTCAACGAGCTGATCCGCACCGCGGATGCCCATCAACTTATCGCTCACTTTCATGCCATCGGCGATCGGGCCGTCCGAGAATCCCTCGATGCCATCGCCTATGCCCGGGCCCACAATCAGGATCACCGCCTGCTGCACAGCATCACCCATCTGGAGGTGGTGAGCCCGGCCAGCATTGCCCGTTTCAAACTGCTCAATGTGGCCGCATCGATGCAACTGTTATGGGCCGGGAAAAACGTGGCGACCACCCTGCTGCTTGAAGGAAAAGTGCCCCCGGCACTACTAGCCCGCCTCTATCCGGCAGGCAGCTTGCTGCAAAGCGGCGCCATTATCGCCGGTGCCAGTGACTGGCCGGTCTCCAGCCCCAACCCTTTCCTCGCCATGTATACCGCGATCACTCGTCAGGGGGAGCTTGGCTTGCTGCCCCCCGCCAGCGAGCAGATCAGCCGTCAGGCCATCTTGCAGGCCTATACCCTCAACGCCGCCAAGGTAATTGGACGGGAGAAAGAGATTGGCTCCATCAGCGCGGGCAAGAGTGCTGACCTGACCTTGCTGGATCGCAATCTGGAACAGGTAGCAAGCGAAGAGCTCAAGGAGACCAAGGTGCTCTGGACCATGTTCAAGGGCAAGCAGGTCTATTCAGCCCACTGACACCGAGAGAACAAACAGGCCCGCACTGCGGGCCTGTTGGCAAGATCACGACAAGCGCATGGCGTGCAGTGAGCAACCGATAACGGCGGGATTAGCGGCTCGTTTCAGTCAAGTCCTTGTCAATCCAGTACTTGGAGCCGGAGATATTGGCATCGAGCAGCAGGCCCTTCTCACCAATCTGGTAGATGGCCATGCCGCCGTTGTACTTGGCGGTCAACTCGGCGCTCTCCTTGCCGGCCACCACGCCCACTTCGGAGGTGGCCTCCCACCCCTGGGTCACGAAGGCATCGAATCTGGCCTTGTCTTCAAACAGGATCACCTGCTGATAGAACTTGCCGCCAATCCCGGCCGCCAGACCCGCACCAAACATCTTCATATAGGTGTGCTTGCCGGTTTTGCGATTGACCGCCACCCCGGTCCCCTGATTGGTATGCAGCATCAGGGAGAACTTGCGCGAATCGAACACTGCATAGCCATAAGCCTTGTCAAACAACAACTTGGCTGATGGCTGCTCGTTGAACAACCGGATCAGCGCAGTGTCGGCCATGGTATTGAGCGCAACTCTCGCCTCTTTCGCCGTCTTGGGGTTGAGCATCTCGTTGAGCTCCTTGTCGGCCGCCTTCAGCCACTCCTTGCCGGTGGCGATGCTCTTGTCGGTCCAGACCCCGGCGGTATTGAAGGCATCTTCCCCCCAGGCCGAGATGGAAGCCCAGCTCTTCTTGGAGAAATCGCTGACATCCTGCCACACCTCCTTGCTGGTCTCGCTCACTGCCGCTCCCAGATCGGACGCTACGGCCTTGAGCTTGGCCCAGTCGGCATAACAGGGTGAGATGGCCAGACTCAGTGACAGGGCCAGCAACCAGTTACGCTTGTTCATTTTTTCACTCCCGTATTGTCGAGTGTCTGGGTTACCTAGGGGGATCACCTACAACAGGCTACCCGCTGAAAATCACTCCCGCATTATCGGAAGGGGAATCCGGTTAAGCAATCATTGAGTCCTGTTTATACCGCCACAGCCCGACTGCGGTTAACAAAAAGGCTGCTCATCAAAGAGGAGCAGCCTTTTTAAGCACAGTAAAACCGGACGGGCTTATTCGACCATCATCACCTTGCAGGTGTTGGTACTACCCACGGTTTCCATCTTGTCACCGTGAGTCAGCAGCACCATGTCACCGCTCTGCAACAGCCCCTTCTCCTTGAGCACGGCCAGCGCGTCGCGGCACACTTCGTAGACCGGTTTGGTCTCGTCACCGTCAAACATCACCGGAGTGACGCCGCGGTAGAGGTTGGTCCAGGCCAGGGTCTTGTTGTGGGGAGACATGGCAAAGATCGGCAGACCTGAGCTGATACGAGACATCAGCAACGGCGTGGTGCCGGACTCGGTCAACGCCACGATCGCCTTGACCCCTTCCAGGTGGTTGGCCGCATACATGGTGGACATGGCTACAGCTTCTTCAACGGAAGTGAAGGTGTAGCTCATGCGGTGGTTGGAGACGTTCAGGCTCGGGTGCTTCTCGGCACCGACACAGACGCTCGCCATGGAGGTCACGGTCTCGATGGGGAACTGACCGGCAGCAGTCTCGGCGGAGAGCATCACCGCATCGGTACCATCCAGCACGGCGTTGGCCACGTCCATGACCTCTGCACGAGTCGGCAGTGGCGCATTGATCATCGACTCCATCATCTGGGTCGCGGTGATCACCACACGGTTCAAACGACGGGAGTGGCGGATCAGCTTCTTCTGTACGCCAACCAGCTCGGGGTCACCGATCTCGACACCCAGATCGCCACGGGCGACCATCACAGCATCGGATCCGAGGATGATGTCTTCCATCGCCTCATCGGTGGCGACGGTCTCGGCACGCTCAACCTTGGCCACGATCTTGGCATTGGAACCGGCTTCGCGGGCCAGCTCGCGGGCGTAGCGCAGATCATCGCCACAGCGCGGGAAGGAGACAGCCAGATAGTCCACATTCATGCGGGCAGCGGTCTTGATGTCTTCCTTGTCTTTCTCGGTCAGGGCCGGAGCGGAGAGACCGCCCCCTTTCTTGTTGATGCCCTTGTTGTTGGAGAGCGGCCCGGCCACGGTCACCGTGGTGTGAATGCGGGTGCCTTCAACCTGCTCGACCTTCAGCTGCACACGGCCATCGTCCAGCAGCAGGATGTCGCCCTGTACCACATCGTCTGGCAGGCTCTTGTAATCGATGCCAACCTGCTCCTGACAACCTTCACCCTTGCCGAGTGCCGCGTCGAGAATGAACTTGTCACCGATGGCCAGATAGATTTTGCCATCTTTGAAAGTGGAAACACGGATTTTCGGGCCTTGCAGATCACCCATGATGGCAACGTGACGACCGAGCTTGGCAGCAATGTCACGCACCTGATTGGCGCGCAGGATATGGTCTTCAGCAGTGCCGTGAGAGAAGTTCATCCGCACCATGTCGGCCCCGGCGCGGATGATCCCTTCGAGGATCCCTTCGCGGTCGGTAGCCGGACCGAGTGTGGTTACAATCTTTGTACGTCTAGGCATGAAAGACTCCAATATGAAGTTGATATGACTTGAGATTCTGCCCCATCAAGCCCATGGCTCGATGCACCCGTTTGCAAACCATCTGGGTGGTTTTTGTTATTAAATTACAATACTACACCAAGGCGGGTGGCATAGACAGTCGGGGGCCGAAGCCCCCAACGGTTCAGGAAGAGTGCGGGGTTTCGAAGCGGGATTCGCGCAATCCCTCTTTTACTTTCTTCAGATTTTCGCGAAATTTCATCCCCCGGCGCAGGGTAAAACCGGTCGCCAGCACATCCACCAGCGCCAGCTGGGCGATGCGGGATGCCATCGGCATATAGACATCGGTATCTTCCGGCACATCCATGGAGAGCACCAGATTGCACTCGCGGGCCAGCGGGGAGTCCTTGGCGGTCATACCGATCACGGTGGCGTCGTTCTCGCGAGCCAGCGCGGCGATTTCGACCAGCGCCTTGGTGCGACCGGTGTGGGAGATCAGCACCACTACATCCCCTTCGCTGCTGTTGATGCAGCTCATGCGCATCATGACGATATCGTCAAAGCTCACTACCGGAATGTTGAAGCGAAAGAATTTGTTCTGGGCATCGCGGGCAACGGCGGAGGAGGCACCAAGGCCGAAGAAGCTGATCTTCTTGGACTGGGTCAGGATATCGACGCAGCGGTTGATGGCAGAGATGTCCAGGCTATTTTTGGCGGCATCCAGACAAGCCATGGTGGATTCGAAGATCTTGGCGGTGTAGGTATCAGGCCCATCTTCCGCTTCCACATGACGATTTACGTAAGGGGTGCCATTGGCCAGGCTCTGGGCCAGATGGAGTTTGAAATCAGGAAAGCCCTTGGTATCGAGACGGCGGCAAAAGCGGTTGACGGTCGGTTCACTGACATCGGCCATCTTGGCCAAAGCAGCGATGCTGGAGTGGATGGCGGTCTGGGGAGACGCCAGGATCACCTCGGCAACCTTGCGTTCTGATTTACTGAAACTTTCCAAGTTGTTCGTAATTTTATCAAGGGTATTCATCATCACCACCAGGCGTTTTTGTAATTTAGCTTCAGTGTCTTTGCACTCAATCTACGGCTAAGCAAGTTTCCATTCAAGCTAAGGACTATACAAGACAAGCGGTTATCGCAACTAACGCCTGCCATACAAAGTATGACTCATCTCTAATTATTTCGTACTTTTCGTTACAAAACGTCACCTAGCCATGAAAGCGCTTACAAATGTTGCAAAGCAACAACACTGTGAGCAGGCGCACGTTTGTATCGATCCGGCGGGTGAGCAAGCCTGAGCTCGGATAGAATGGGCCGTCATAATCCAACAATAATCTCGGGACACCAGAGTCGTCCCCATCCTGTAACGAAGGAGTTGTTATGCAGCATACCCATGCGCTGGTCGGCGATGTCGGCGGCACCAATGCGCGTCTGGCCCTGTGTGAGCTGGCCACCGGTACAATATCTCAAGCAAAGACCTACTCAGGTCTGGCCCATCCCAGCCTTGAAGCCGTGGTACGCCTCTATCTGGAGGAACACAAGGTTCAGGTGGCTGAAGCCTGCATTGCCATCGCCTGCCCCATCAACGGTGACTGGGTTGCCATGACCAACCACAGCTGGGAGTTCTCCATCAGCGAGATGCAGAGCAATCTCGGGTTGGCACGCCTGCAAGTGATCAACGACTTTACTGCGGTCTCGATGGCGGTGCCGGTATTGGCTGAATCGGATCGCATCCAGCTTGGCGGCGCCGCGCCGGTAGCGGGCAAGCCCATCGCCATCTATGGTGCGGGCACCGGCCTTGGGGTCGCCCATCTGGTCAAGGCGGGTGAGCAGTGGCTGAGCCTGCCGGGTGAAGGTGGTCATGTGGATTTTGCTGCCAACACCGAAGAGGAAGATGCGGTACTGCAAGTAATGCGAGGCGAATTGGGCCATGTCTCGGCAGAGCGTTTCCTCTCCGGCCCGGGCCTGGTCAATCTCTATCGCGGGCTGGTGAAATCCGATGGCCGTGAGCCAGAACCGTTTGCCCCCAAAGACATTACCGAGCGCGCACTGGCCGGGGAGTGCCTCGATTGCCGTCGCACCCTGAGCCTGTTCTGCGTGCTGATGGGCCGCTTTGCCGGCAATCTGGCCCTCAATATGGGTACCTTTGGCGGCGTCTATATCGCAGGTGGCATAGTGCCGCGCTTCCAGGAGTTCTTTACCGGTTCCGGTTTCCGGGTCGCCTTTGAAGACAAGGGGCGCTTCAAGTCCTACCTCAAGGAGATCCCGGTGTTTCTGATCACCCATGAAGGGCCGGGGCTACTCGGTGCGGGCGCTTACTTGCGCCAGTCGATGGGGATCACTATCTGATTGAAGAGGGGAACGAGGCGGGATCATCCATGGTTCAGCCTCGATTCAGTGTGAATGGCATAAAGTAGCCGCACGTAACCAAGAGTGTTGTGCTTCACAAGGAGTGGAAAGCGACTCTCATCCGCTGGATACGTTTGTCACCTGACAAGCCTGAACTGTTTCAACCGGCCTTTTGGCCGGTTTTTTTTATGTCTGACACCTGGGATTACTGGGCCAGCGCCTTCAACTGCGCCTTGTCTGGCGGATTGTTCCAGTCGATGGGACCATGGGTAAAACGGTACTGCAACCGTGGCAGGCTGGTCTCCAGCCACTCTTCCCGAAAATAGGCATAACCCTGATCCCAATCCGGATCATTGGCCCAACCGCTCTGGAGGAAGTAGAGGCGAGTACCCTGCCCTTCCGGCACAAATCGCAGGCAAACCTGGGTCTTTTGCTGGCGGATATGGGGCAGGGTGGGCGGGAAATTCCAGCTGAAACTGAGCAGGTCATAGGGCATGACGGCCATGACCCGGCACCCTTCGCTGCCACGTTCACCCAGCGGGGCATCAGGCCTGAAGTAGATCTCGAAAGGACCATTCGGTTCGGCCACCATCAAACATTCGGGAGCCAGAAAACTGCGCAGACCGCTTTCGGTAGTCCAGGCGTGCCAGACATCGTCTATGTGCGCCGGAACAAAAATGTTGCCTTCAATCAGTTTATTGTCCATAAATCAGCGATCCTCAAGCCATCCATACAAGGGACTCCGGCAGTATAGCCCCATGACAAATACAATGGACAGTGCTTAATCACACCCTTGTCATTTGCCTCGATTAACCTGCCGCTGTGCAGCTGCCTCAATGAACATTGGCTTGATCCGGGAGGGCATCATGATCCGGCTCATGGAAGAACACGACATTCCCCAACTGGCCCGGTTGTTTTTAAAGAGCCGCCGCCACACCTTTCACTGGGTCGATCCCGCCCGTTTCCAACTCGAGGATTTCGAGGAACAGACCAAAGGTGAACGGGTGTGGGTAGCCGAGCAGGGGGGCAATATCTGCGGCTTTATCGCCATCTGGCAGCCCGATCACTTCGTCCATCACCTCTATGTGTCAAGCGACTGGCACGGTCAGGGGATAGGGCGCGCCCTGCTGGAGCGGGGCCTTGCTGATTCGCCGCACGGCTCGCTCAAAGTTGCGACCCGCAACACGGCGGCAGTAGCCTTCTACCATCGGCTGGGCTGGCAAAACAGTGATGAGACAGGCCATTGCGAGGTCACCGGCCCCTGGTGCAAGTTATTTAGAAACTAGCGGGACGCCCGGCACCTGCGCTTTGCGGCTGAACAGGCACCAGCGGTGCCGGGGGGAAGAACCAGCGGTAGAGATCGAACCAGCCATCTCGCTGGGCAATCACGACCTCATGCACCGGATCGCGCTGGAAGATCGCCACCTTGTTTTCAGTCAGCGGCACCCAGGCATAGTTGACCAACGCATATTGCGACTGGATCAGGTTGTACTCATTGAGATAAGAGTCATCGTTACCCGATTCGTGCAGTTGGGTACGACTGTCGATGAGGTAAACAAGCTGGTTGAAGAAGGTCAGTTGAAAACCGGTCACTCGCCACTTCTCCCTGGTCGCCTCCTCCTCTTCGATCACGGTAATTTTGCCCCAGCGGCACACCCCGTGATAGTTGACTCCATTGGCCGACATTTTCAGGTCGTAATGGCAGCCCAGACTGTTGATAAACATCCCGACCACAAACAGCAGCACGACAAGCAGTGGCAACAGCAGCAAGGTATTTTTCAGCGTTCGTTTCATCAGAGATCCCTTACAGCGTTTTTTCGAGCTCTTTATAGGAGAGCACGCGAATCTGGTGGCCGGAGACCAGCACCAGCGATGCCGGTTTGACTGGTGGCACATCGCTCCGTGCCTCCATCTGGCAAACAACGCCGGTCGGCGAGTCGGTGCAGTGAACATGGAGCCACTCGAAATGGAGATAGCTGGCGAAAAACGCCACCAGCACAGCCAGTAGCAGATTGACGTACATCAGGCCCCTTGCCAGCATTGGCCGCCCGATACCGCTGAGAAAGGCAAGTTTGGCGCGCTCACCAAAAGAACGGGGAGCGGCGGCAGCAGGCTCTTTGATGACCTCATGGTCAGAACTTGCTGGTGTCGACGGTGACTGCGCAGCCACTGCAGGCGTGGGCTCACTCTCTGTTGGCAGTGCCTTGCCGTAATAGCTCTTCATCTTGCAGTTCAGATGCAGGGAGTACCCTTTTTTCGGGGTACTTCTGATATCCAGCGTCTGGGGGGATGAGGTGAAGTGGCGACGAATATTGGCGATGGCCACGTTCAGGGAGTTGGGGCTGATGGGGCGACCCAACCAGCCGATTTCGAGCAACAGATCCTTGTCGCACACCTCGTCATGGTGATCGAGCAGATAGCTAAAAATGAGGCTCTCTGCCGATGACAAACGCACCACCCGGGCGCTTTGCAAGTTGTCCTTGTCGGCACAGAAGATCAGCTCTCGCCTTTTGACATCAAAGACATAATCACCGAAGTGATAGGCTGATATGTTATTGCCTGGCGCAACCCCCGTCATACCAACCACCTGTTATTTGCATTCATCATGAAGAAGATGTGATTCCACACCTGATAAAGCCAGATGGCGGCTCAGGATTTGCTGTAATTAAATGAAATTCTAAAGGGTCGAGATCAACGGCACAATAGATGCAAGCAGGCATGAGCGGGGAAAATGGAAATATGCGTCCAGCGCTGTCGGACTGCGTATCGGGCAGAGCATGATGCTGCGAGTTTCGCGTATCACAGTCACGCCAATCTCAGCTGAACAGTGACATGGGCATGACGAAAAACGCTGGTGGACAAGGCACCTTGCCCCTCACGACATCTCGCCACGCCTCAAATTAATGGGAACCGGCCTGCCCCGCAGGATGATCCAACGGGGCGAAGTTAACTGACTAGACCCGAAACTGCTTGAGCAGGGTGTCGAGCTGGGCCGACAGCTGCCGCAGATCGCTGCTGGCCTCGGCAACCTTTGCCACTCTGGCTGCACTCTCGCTGTTGAGCGTCGCTATCCGGTTGACACTGTGGCTGACCGCCTCCGCCACCGAGTGTTGTTCTTCCGATGCCTGGGCGATATACATGTTCATCTCGCGGATCAGGCTGACCTGATTTTTAATCTTCTCCACCGATGTCTGCACATCTGCCGCCTCGATGCCGGCGCGGGATGCCTTCTCCTGACTCTGTTGCATGCCGGCCCCGACATTCTGGGTCGCTTGCTGCAACCGCTTGATACTGGCACTGATCTCCTCCGTCGACTGGCGAGTACGGCCCGACAAGGTGCGCACCTCATCCGCCACCACCGCAAAACCGCGCCCCTGATCCCCCGCCCGCGCCGCCTCGATGGCCGCGTTGAGGGCAAGCAAATTTGTCTGCTCGGCAATGCCGTTGATCACCTCAATGATGGTGCCAATGCTGCTGCTTTCGGTCGAAAGGGTGCGCATCAGGGTGGCGACTCGCTCCACCTCCCCCACCAGTTGATGGATGGCCTCATTGGCATGGCCCGCCAGATTGTAACCCTGCTCCACATAGAGGTTGGCCTCATCGGTGGCGCCAGAAGTTTTCACCGCATTGCCAGCCACTTCCTGCACAGCCTGACTCATTTCGGTAATGGCGGTGGCGACTTGATCCAGCTCGGATTGCTGGGCGTCACTGCCTACCCGGGTATCTGCCGAGAGGGAGTCACAGAGTTCGGCGGTTTGCAACACACCGGCAGAGAGCTCGTTGATCTCCGCCACCATCTCCTGCAACTTGGCAATAAAGTGGTTGATGTTGGTGGCCAACGCGCCCATCTCATCCTGGCGGCTAATCTTCAGACGCCGGGTCAGATCCCCCTCTCCTTTGGCCAGATCGAACACCGCCTGATTCATCTGGTGAAGCGGCCTGAGCACGTTGCGATGAATCAGCACCATCAACAGGGCGATGATGCAGAGATCGAGCACCAGGATCTGCCAGACGGTGGTGATCAACTGCTGGCGCAGTTGGGCCTGAATGGCGGCATCACTGGTTTGCACCAGCAATCGGGCCACGGTGTTTTTCTGGCCGCTGTCGTCATAGACCAGATCATATCCCCCATAGGCAGTGGTATCGGCAGGCATGGCTGTCACGGGGGCAATGCTCCCCGCCGTGTCACGGGCAAACCCGGCCACCAGCTTGTCCTTGTTGACCACCAGCAAAGCACTCAGGATATCGGCCGCCAGCTCGGACTTGAGTGATGCCTCGATAAAGGCCGATTCATAATTCCACAGCGGGCCGGGCAGGGAGAGCTGCAGCCGACCGATGGCCTGTTCGACCAGCGCACTCTGTTTGCTGTAGCTCTCCACCTTGACGGCGTGGTAGTTGTAAGCGCCAAACAACACCAGTAGCAGACTCACCGACAGGGAGGTCAACACGGCAATCCTGAACGTCAGACTTTTCCAATCCATGGTTTCCTCCCGGTTTTACGGCAGCCGGCGCAGTGCCATTGAGCGGCACTTGCTATTGGTACTGTTACTGGTACTTGGCATTGATCTTGTCGATGGTGCCATCCGCCTTCATGGCAGCGAGGATCTCGTTGAGCTTGGTGATGAGCTCATCGGGCGTATCCTTGTTAAACGCCAAGCTCATCTGGGTTTCCTTGAACACGAAGACCGGCTTGGGTGAGGCCACCTTCTCCTTGCTGGCCAGATAGGGGGCCAGATACTGGCCGGTAGCCCAGAGATCGATGCGACCCGCCTCCAGTTTTTTCACGTTGGCGGTGTCGTTGGCCGCCAGCTGCAACTTGGCAAATCCCTGGGCCTTGAGATATTCGGCGGCCGCATCACCGTTATAGCCACCCACCGAATACTGCTTGGCATCTTCCAACGACTTGACCGTGATATTGGCGGTCGAGCTGGAGAAAAACACCCAGTTGTTATTGACCAGCGGCCCTACCCACTTGAACAGAGCTTCCCGCTCCGGAGTGCGGGTCGTGGAGTAGAGGGCGGTATTGGGAGTACCGAGGGTATCTTCGTACGCCCGTTTCCAGGGCATCAGGGTCAGCTTGTATTCGACCCCGGCACGCTTGAACAGTTCTTCGACCACCTCGGTCGACAGCCCGACAATCTTGCCCCCCTCCCCCTGCATGTTGAATGGCGGGTAATCCTCGGTCATCACGTTCAGTGGCGCAGCCTGAACAGCGCTTATTGCCATCATGGAAGAGACTGAAAAAATTGCACTTTTCCACAGCAGTTGATAGTTCATTGCAACCTCGCTTTGCTTGCCATTCATCCCTGAACATCCGCCGTTACCGATGGCGGTGCACGTCTGACCCGCTGGGGTCATGCCGGCTTTCACGGCTCGCCGCCCACCCATGTGCAGCAGCAAACAGATCCGGATTTTGCCTGTGCGCAACGAAACGCAACCGGCGAGGCAGGCTCACAACAAATCGAGGTGGAAACATGCCAGGGCAGCATAAGGGGAGTGCGGAGTGGGGCGGATAAGCCTCTGCCATACAACAGCGCCGTGGCAAAGAAAAAGCGCATCGTTTTATGACAGGGGTCTGGAAGAGAAATGATAGAAAACGCCAACATCCATTTTCCCATACTGCTCGAGGAGACCTCAGAGCCAAACCTGTCCTTTAGCTAAGGTCACGAAAAGAGATACGTCAAATGAGAATGCTAACCCCCTCATCTGCTTCCAAATTAGATTCCAGATGAGCTCCGCCGAGCCGAAAAGTGGCGCGATATACCCGAAAAACAGAAGGCCACCGCGAGGTGGCCTTCTCCAAATCAACGATGAACGTCTGGTGGAACTCAATCCTTGGCCGCGTCCATCACACCCTCTTCGGAGTGCGCAGGCAGGATCAGGTTGAGCAGGATGGCGGCAACGGAGGCCAGGCCAACACCGGCCAGCGCGAAGTCGCCAATCTTCATCTCCAGCGCACCGACACCGACGGTCAGAGTCACGGCGACGATGGCGATATTGCGTGACAGTCCCAGATCCACCTTGGATTCCACCAGCGTCTTGAGACCGATGGCAGCGATGGATCCGAACAGCAGCAACATGATACCGCCCATCACCGGCATCGGGATGGAGGTAAGCAGCGCATTGAACTTGCCGAAGAAGGCCAGAATGATGGCAAACACCGCAGCCCAGGTCATGGTAACCGGATTGAAGTTGCGAGTGATCATCACGGCACCGGTCACTTCGGCGTAGGTGGTCACGGGTGGGCCACCGATGAAACCGGCGAAGCAGACGCCGATGCCGTCACCGGCCAGCGTACGGTGCAAACCCGGATCCTTGCTGTAATCCTTGCCAGTCACGCCACCAATCGCCAACACGCCACCGATATGCTCGATACAGGGGGCGATGGCTACCGGCAACATGAACAACGCAGCAGCCCAGTTGATCTCCGGGGTTTCGAAGTGGGGCAGCGCCAACCAGGGGGCGTTCACCATGCCATCGAAACTCACCTGGCCCATGAAGACCGCCGAGACATAACCGGCAATCACGCCGCACAGGATGGGGATCAGCTTGATCCACCCCTTGCAGAACACAGCTGCAATCAGGGTGACCGCCAGCGAGATACCGGCCAGTGTCAGCGCAGTTCCCGCAGGAACCACCTGCTCACTACCGGCGCGGCCCATCGCCATGTTGCAGGCAACCTGCGCCACAGAAAGACCGATCACCATGATCACCGGGCCAATCACCACCGGGGGCAGTAATTTGTGCACAAACCCCATCCCTTTTGCTCGGATCAGCGCAGCCAGAATGAAATACATGAAACCGGCGGCAAACAGGCCAAACATGGTGGATGGCAATCCCCAGGTCTGGGTGGCGTAGATGATGGGGGCGATGAAGGCAAAGCTGGAACCGAGGAAAATCGGGACCTGGCGGCGGGTGCAGAGCTGGAACAACAGGGTGCCCACACCGGCGCCAAGCAGGGCCATGGAGGGGTTCAATCCGGTGAGCAGGGGCACCAGAACCATGGCGCCGAAGGCGACAAACAGGATTTGCAGCCCGGCGACACTTTGCTTGACTAAGGAAAACATGGATGTCCTTAATTTTTTGATAACTGATGGGGATATTTATCACTTTTCAGTTATCACAAGACTTTTCCAAGGCACAAAATGAACACAAATACGTCACTTGTTGCCTTTTACTGCTTGGGAAGGGCATGAAACTGGCTTTTTAGGCGGGATTCGTTGCTACAAGCATCGAGTATGCGATTTTACGCATTATTGTGACGAACGCCAATCGTTTTTCCATCATGTTTATTGTGTTCATGGTCAAAAATGCCGCCGCCAGGGGCGCGCTCTATAATGGATCCTGTGAATCAAGATGGACAAGGAGTCCCCATGTCACAGCCCCCATTCAAGGCCAGCCAGCGCAGATTGCTTATTGGCTCGGCCATCGCACTCGCCCTGTTTGCGAACCCGTTCAGTTATGATTTCGCCCACAATGAGTGGCAAATGAATCAGGCCTATGCCAAGTCCTGCTTTATCGCCGGCACTCGCATCACGATGGCCGATGGTTCCACCCGCCCGATAGAAACGCTCCGGGTCGGTGAACAGGTGCTGGATCAGCACGGCGGCAGTAACCGGATCCTGGCGATCGAACGGGTCATACTGGGCAAGCGCAGACTCTACGGGATCAATGATCTGCCCCCGTTCTTTACCGCAGAGCACCCTCTGCTGACCACCCGGGGCTGGGCGGCCATCTCACCGGCCATGACCCGAACCGAAAACCCGCAACTGGCGGTGCTGCCGCTATTTACCGGCATGCAGATAATGTGTCGCCCGGCACCTGCCATGGTGACGGGCAATCTGGCCCTGCAACCCCAGCCGGAATTACTGCTGGTTGAGTCACTCTGCTGGATCGAGGCATCTCCCACTACCGCACTCTTCAATCTGCTGCTCGATGGCAGCCACAGCTACATCGCCAATGAGCTGATCGTTCACAACAAAGATGGCGATGGTGGCAGTGGGGGCAGCAGTGGTGGAGGCAGCAACAGCGGCGGAGGCAGCAACAGCGGCGGAGGCAGCAACAGCGGCGGTGGCAGCGACAGCGGGGGTGGCAGCAACAGCGGCGGTGGCAGCGACAGCGATGGGGGCAGCAACAGCGACGGTGGCAGCAACAGCGGTGGTGGCAGCGACAGCGGCGGTG
Source organism: Aeromonas sp. R1-1 (assembly GCF_040908495.1). Taxonomy (NCBI): domain Bacteria; kingdom Pseudomonadati; phylum Pseudomonadota; class Gammaproteobacteria; order Aeromonadales; family Aeromonadaceae; genus Aeromonas; species Aeromonas sp. R1-1. The sequence continues at coordinate 51,888 of NZ_JBFODV010000272.1, forward strand.
GCAGCGACAGCGATGGGGGCAGCGATGACAGTGGCGGCCAGAGCGAGCATGCCGGCGGAGAGCAGCATGGTGGAGGTGAACGGCATGCTGGTGGAGAAAAACATGCAGGGGGAGAACGCCATGGGGGTGGCCGCGGGTTTGGCAATGGCGTTGATGACAACGGTGTGGATGCCGTCGATGCCAACGGCAACAAGCTCAGAGGTGACGGCACGGTCGATGACAACGGCGTGGATGCCGTCGATGCCAACGGCAACAAGCTCAGGGGTGATGGCACCATCGATGACAACGGTGTGGATGCCGTCGATGCCAACGGCAACAAACTCAGGGGTGATGGCACCATCGATGACAACGGTGTGGATGCCGTCGATGCCAACAGCAACAAACTCAGGGGTGATGGAACCATCGATGACAACGGCGTGGATGCTGTCGATGCCAACGGCAACCAGCTCAGGGGTGATGGCACGGTCGATGACAACGGCGTGGATGCTGTCGATGCCAACGGCAACAAACTAAGAGGTGATGGCACGGTCGATGATCGCCAGCAAGTACTTACCGATGAGCAGGAGCGGGCGCTGCTCAACAACGGCTTTCGCCAACAGGGGCAACCATGATGCGTTATCTGCTAACACTCCTCCTGCTCGGCCTCGCTGGCTGCGCCACGGTCGACACTCCGCCGCTTTACCATCAAATGGATAAGGCAGATGTTCAACTGGCCAATCAGGCTCTCGCCAAGGCGCTGGAAACCCGTACCAAAGGCCAAAGCCTCACCTGGTTCAATCCAGCTAACCGTCACTCGGGTAGCGTCACCCCGCTGCGCACCTTCCGCCATATCAGCGGGGAGTGGTGTCGCGACTATCGCGAGCAACTCTATATCGGCAAGGCGAGCCAGCAGTGGCAGGATACCGCCTGTCGCAATCAGCAAGGGCGCTGGCGGCCATTGCGAACTTAGTGAATGCCACGGGGTAAACGAAAAGCTCTGTCCCAATTACGTGTTGAAAGGCTAATCTTGAAGTAGGCCATCACCTTGAGGTCTACCATCATGGATACCCCAGCCTTTCAACACCTGTTGTCCCTTTTTCCCCAGTTAACCCTGCGCCAGCGCCGTGTTGCTCAGCAGGAGCTTACTGCACCCCACACC
>NZ_JBFODV010000273.1:0-13391 GCF_040908495.1 Aeromonas sp. R1-1
GTTTTTATTGCGCGTTCGTCAGGGGCTATGCCTGATAGGGGGCGGCTCGCCAGGTATTGCGTCCCAGTCCCTTGGCCTGATACATGAGGGCGTCAGCCTGCCGCAGTAGCTGGTCGGCATCAGCCTCTCTCTCTGCGGCGACCCAGACTGCCCCGGTGCTGATGGAGAGGGTCACCTCGCCGCTGCTGGTGTGCAGGGTTTGCCGGTTGATCTCTAGGCAGATACGCTCGGCCCATTGATCTGTCTCTGCCAATGTGGCCAGCGGCAGCAGCAGGCAAAACTCTTCGCCGCCGATGCGGGCCAGCAGAGCCTCTTCGGGCAACAGGTTGCTCACAGTAGTGGCCAGCTTTTCCAGCAACAGATCCCCTATGCCATGACCAAAGCGGTCATTGGTCTCCTTGAAGTGATCCACATCGAACAGCAGTAGAGCACAGGGCTCCCCGCTTGCCAGCCGCTGCTCCATGGCGGGCATGAATGCCCGTCGGTTGAGCAGGCCGGTCAGGGGGTCGGTACTGGCTTGTTTCTCCAGTCTGGCGTTGGCGCGGCTCAACTCGGTGGTGCGGCTGGCAACAGCGCGGCGCAGTTGCACTATGTAGGCCACCATGATTAACACTCCGGCAAACAGTAGCCAGGGACCGAGATGGATGGGGTAGACGGTTTCGACATGCATCCATTTGCGGATAACCCGCTCCCGATCGCTCTCTTTGAGCTTGGCGAACCCCTCTTCCAGCCGGTTTAACAGGGCAAGGTCGCCCTTTTTCACCGCAAAGCGGATCTGGTCGGTATAGAGGTGGCGAACCGGAATAAAGCGGGTGGGATCGTCGGAGGTATAGATGTAGAAGTTGGCGACCTGCAGATCGGCGATAAAGGCTTTTATGTCGCCCCGAAAGGCCGCAGCCAGCAGGGTGTCATTGTCATTGAAGGTTTGCAGTCTGGTGCCGGGGAAGTAGCGTCTGGCGTAATACTCCTCGTAGCCACCGGCGACCACACCGACCGTTTCATGGAGCAGGTAGTAGTGGACATCGGTGCCGCGCAATTCGTTCGAGAAGAAGAGTTGGGAGTCGAGCTGGGCGAGAGGCCGGCCATAGTCGAACAGTTTGTCCCGCTCCGGTGACCAGAGCAGTCCGGCGTGAACATCCGCGTTCCCCTCATGAAGCAGGTCGAGGGAGCCCTGCCAGTCGACCAGCCTGAACTCGATCTTCTGGCCGGTCACCCGGGCATATTCACGCCACAAATCGATCAGCAGTCCATCCGGCTGGCCCGACTCATTGATATAGGAGAAGGGCTGCCAGGCTTTGGAGTTGGTAATGATGATCGGCTCTTCCGGGGTTTTGGCCCAGACAGGCAGGGCAAGGGCGAGCAGCAGGAGCCCCCACCCGATACTGACTATGACTCCTGTCCTGGAAGAGGCCATCCTTGCTCCAATCCGTTGCCGTATACCGTCCCGTGGTCACCGATTATCACCGTCTTTCTGATCGAAGAACAAGCGCTCAAATGATGAAGTTTGCATGATGCAAATGGCGCCATGACAAGGCTGGCGGATAGAGTAACTACTTACAGCGGCAGGCTGATCCGCGCCTCCAGTCCCCCCTGTGGCCGATTGAGCAGGGTCAACTCGCCGCCGTGCTGATGCACCAGAGTGCGGGCAATTGAGAGCCCGAGCCCCACGCTGCCGGACTCGGTGTTGCGCGCTTCATCGAGCCGCACGAACGGCTTGAACACATCCTCGAGCCGCGCCGGATCGATCCCCGGCCCGTTGTCGCAGACCCGGATCAACAGCTCCTCCTTGCGCCGCTCCAGCGACACTTCGGCGCTGCCGGCATATTTGATGGCGTTGCCGATCAGGTTCTGCAGCACCCGGCGCAGGGTGTTGGCCCGGCAGGCGTAGACCTCTTTGCCCTCCGCCAGACAGGTGACCGGCTGGCCGGTATCGGCGTAGTCATCGCACAGGCTGACCAGCAGGCTGACCAGATCCAGCTCGCGGGTGGCCTCCTGCTGCCCCTCCTCGCGAGCAAAGCTGAGGGTCGCGGCCAGCATCTGCTCCATCTGTTGCAGGGTCTGCTGGATGCGCTCCTTGTCCTCGCCATCGGCCAGAAACTCGGTGCGCAGCCGCAGGCTGGTGATGGGGGTGCGCAGATCGTGGGAGATGGCTGCCAGCATCCGGGTTCTGTCCTGCACGAAGCGGTCGAGCCGGGTGTGCATCCGGTTGAAGGCCTGAATCGATTCGCGAATCTCGGTCGGCCCCTCCTCTTTCAAGGGCTCGATATCCTCGCCTCGCCCGAGCCGCTCCGCATTGCCTGCCAGCTGCTTGAGCGGGCGGGTGGCACGACGAAACAGCAGCACCATCAGCCCGATCACCAGACTGGCGACCAGCATCAGGTTGAGGGTGGTCTGCCACGACCAGCTGCCCGCCTCCTTGTCGACCAGCGAGCTGAACTGCAGCCAGCCCCCCTGCGGCAGTTCGATGGAGCCATAGAGCCGCATATCCCGCGGCGGGGGCGGCCCCTTGCGATCCCGCATCATGCGGGCATGATGTTCCCACGCCTTGCTGCGCTGAGTATCCTCTTTCAGCTCGGCGCTGATCTCTACCGTGAGGCCGGGGGGATAGTTGAGGCGCGAGCGCACCAGCTGCTCGAAGCGGGGGCTGCGGTTATCCGGTTGCAGCGGCTCGTCGGAGAGGCGCAGCAGCAGGGTCTCGCTGCGGCTCGCCTTGAGGATCTCGTCATAGAGGGACGGGGGGGAGAGGGAGAGCAGCCTGACCACAGAGATGATCCGCTGCATGGCGTTGCGGCTGTTGACGAAGCCGAGCGCTTCCTCCCGATCCGTGCGGTAGATCTGTATACTGAGCAGCTGGATCAGGATCAACCCTGCCAGCGCCACCAGAATGATTTGGCCGGTCAGCCCCTTGGGCCACATCCGTGCCCACAGTCGTCGCAAGGTGCCCACTGCTTAAACCTGCGTCACGTCGGCGGAGAACATATAGCCGCCACCCCAGATGGTTTTGATCAGCTCCGGATTCTTGGGATCCCGCTCCAGCTTGCGGCGCAGGCGGCTCACCAGGGTATCGATGGCGCGATCGAAGGCCACCGCCTCGCGGCCACGGGCCAGATCCAGCAGTTGATCCCGGCTCAGCACCCGTTGCGGGCGTTCGAGAAACACCTTGAGCAGATCGAATTCGGCGGTGGAGAGGCTCAGGCCCACCCCATCCTCATCGACCAGCTCCCGGCGATTGACGTCGAGTAGCCAGCGATCGAAGCGCAGATCCCGGGTCAGGGTCTCGGCGGCGGGTTGGGTCTCGGCCTGGGTGCGGCGCATCACCGCCTTGATGCGCGCCAGCAGCTCGCGCGGGTTGAAGGGCTTGGCCAGATAGTCGTCGGCCCCCATCTCCAGCCCTATGATGCGGTCGGTCTCTTCCCCCATGGCAGTGAGCATGATGATGGGCAGGTTCGATTTGACCCGCAGCTCGCGGCAGAGGGTCAGACCATCTTCACCCGGCATCATCAGATCCAGCACCAGCAGGTCGAACTCCCGCTCCTCCAGCAGTCGCTTCATCTCCTTGCCATCCCGGGCGCAGCTGACCCGCAGGCCGTGCTGTTCCAGAAAGCGTTTCAAGAGATCGCGGATCTCGCTGTGATCGTCGACCACCAGAATGTGGGTGTTGGCCTGGTTCATGAATACCTCCCCTGCTTGGCGTTGGCACGAGTATACGAAAATCCGCCCGGCGGTTTGTGTCAAAGTGTGCCAGATCCGCACGATGCCACACTCTGCTACAAAAAAGGGCGATGCTGGCAAAGTTCAGACACCGATAGGGTGTTTACTTGAGGGCAAGGCAAGAGCGCCGAACCAGAATCATCCCTACAGGAGATAGACCATGAAAAAGCTGACCAAAACCCTGCTGACCGCCACCCTTATCCTTGGCCTGCCGCTGGGTGCCTATGCTGCCAGTGAAGCGGCCCCCACTGGCCAGCCCGGTGCCATGGTGGATTGCCCGATGGACGGTGGTGGCATGATGGGTGGCAAACACCACGGTGGTCGCCACGACAAGATGGCCCGCATGCAGAACATGACCCCGGAGCAGATCCAGGCCAACCTGCAGCAACGTTATGACCGCATTGAAGATCCGGCCAAGAAGGCGGAGTTTATCAAGAAGCTCAACGAGCGTGCCGCCGGTATGACCAAGCACGCAGAAGCGATGAAGCAGTTCGCCGAAGCGAACCAGTAACAGCGCCTGCTGTTATCAACCCAAGGGTGGCCGAGGCCACCCTTTTTGTGATCGTATCGATCCATTTTCGCTCGAATCCTTATCTTGCTGTCGCTTATGTGAGCGATGGCAAACGCGCCGTGAGCGAATTGCAAGATAATGCCCGCTCATATAACAAGCTGCAGTTAGCAGTGGCCGAAAACAGGAGAGGGTATGGGTTGGGATCTGGGGACAATCAAGGGGCGATATACCGCCGTTTTTCTGGGATTCATGGTGGCGGTCTGTGTGCTGACCGTAATCGGCATCCAGTTATGGGTCAAACCCGAGCTGCAACGGGCGGGTGAGCAGAATCTGGTGCTGCGGGTCAGCGAGATTGCGACCGACATTCGCGATCAGCTCAACGGAGTGCAGAGCCAGTCACGCAGTATCACTCAGCTGGTGGCCCAACTGCCGAGCGAGCAAATCGATGCCGTTCTCCCTGCTCTGATCGATCAATATGGCAATGCGATGGTGTTTGGTGGCGGCATCTGGCCGATGCCGGATCAGCGGGAAGTCGGTCGTACCAAGTTCAGTACCTTCTTTCATCGGGATGGTGCCAACAAGCTGATCCCCAACACCTACTGGAACTCGGCCGAGGCGCCCAACTATTTCGATCAGCCCTGGCACAGAGCCGGGCAGCAGGCGGCGAAAGGCATGTGTGTCTGGGCGGCGGCTTACAAGGATGGTGCCAGCCAACAGCCGCGCACCAACTGTGCCATGGGGATCTATCGTGACGGTTCCCTTTACGGGGTGTCCACCATCGATGTGACGCTGGGTTTCTTCAATGATCTGGTCGCCAAAAAAGAGCAGGAGATCGGTGGTCAGGTGATGATCGTCGAGGCCGATGGCAAGATCCTCAGCAAGAATGGTCGTTTGAGCGGGGATGTGGTGCTGGGCAACCTCTCATCTCACGGGGACTATCCCTTTGCCAGCGCCATCGCCAGCCTGCTGGGGCAAGGTAATGGCGCCGCGTTGCAGCGCACTACCTTTCAGGATTTGGGTGAAGAGCAGACATTGCTGATGCAATCCATCGAAGGAACCCCCTGGCTGTTGGCGGCGGCGCTGCCGACCAGCACCCTTACCCACGACAGTCAGGAGGTGCTCAAGACGCTGGCAGCGATCCAGCTACCGCTAGTGGTGCTGCTGTTTGCGCTGATGTTGATGGCCATCAAGCAGCTGGGCTGTCGACTCGACACCCTCAAGCAGAACATCGATGCGCTCTCGGCCGGAGATGCTGATCTGACTGCCCGGATCCGGGTCAAGGGGCACGATGAGCTGGACCATATCGCCCAATCGGTGAACCGCTTTATCGCCTATCTGCAGCAGATGATGTTGCAGGTGACCGAGACCACAGAGCTGATTACCCGTGAATTGGCCCAGCTTGACCAGCAGACGGGCCAAGCCAGACGTATTCTAGGTGAGCATGCTGCCGAGACTGATCAGATAGTGACAGCTCTGACCGAGCTCAGCTCAACTGCCGACAGTGTGGCGCACCACGCGAGCGATTCCGCCAGCTTTACCGAGTCTGCCAATGGTCAGGCGATTCAGTCCCGTCAGGTAGTGGGTCAGGCCTCTGCCAGTGTGGCGGCGCTGATCGATGAAGTGGATCTTGCTGCGACCAAGGTATTGGGGATGCAGGAAGATGCTCGCCAGATCAGCAGTGTACTCAGCGTGATCGGCGATATTGCTGCCCAGACCAACCTGTTGGCACTCAACGCGGCCATCGAGGCGGCGCGGGCCGGTGAGCAGGGGCGCGGTTTTGCCGTGGTTGCTGATGAGGTGCGCGCACTGGCGGCGAGAACCCAGAATAGCACTGCCGAGGTGGGGAGCATGCTCTCCCGGTTGACGCAGGGGGTGGCCGAAGCCGTGGTGGCCATGGAGCACACCAAGCAGAGCTGTCAGGTGGCGACCGAGAATACCGAGCAGGTGACAGGCGGGCTCGACAAGATGGCGGATGCCGTGGTGCAAATAAACGATCTGGGTACCCAGATTGCGACTGCGGCAGAGGAGCAGAGCCGGGTGACCGAGGAGATCAACCGCAACATGGTCACGATCCGCGACATGGTCAATCTGCTGGTGGATAACGGTCAGAATACCGAACAGAGTTCGGCCACCCTGCTGGAGTCCAATCGCCAGCTGGTGGCGTTGGTGCATCGCTTCAAGGTGTAACAAACCGATAATGAAAGAGGGGGAGCCTGGTGCTCCCCCTCTTGCTATCTGCGCCGATACGGGTGTTCAGCCCACTCCACCGGCCGAGCGAACTTAGCCCTGAGCCTTGTCGGTCAGGTCTACTTTCTTGACGGTATCACCTTCGAACTTGATAACGACGTTCTTCTTGGCTGCCTCGGTATCTTTCAGCAGGGTTTTGGTGGTTTCTGCCAGCAGCGGAGAGGCCTTTTTCAGGGCATCCAGGTCATAGGTCCACACTTCCAGACCGGATTCGGTCTTGGTGGTAGCCGGTGCGCCCAGCTTCTCTTTAATAGCCTGCTTGTTGGAGCCGCCTTCCTTGATATCCAGTGCCTTCTTGATGGCTTCGTTGGATGCGCTGTCCACTGCACCGGATACGGCGGTATTAGCTGCATCCTTGACGCTGCTGGTGACGCTGTCGGTCAGCGAGTCCATCAGGCCAGCAGTGGCAAACAGGGGCAGGGTGGTGAGGGCTACCAGCAAAGTCTTTTTCATTTTTTACAGATTCCATTGGTTCAAATGAGGCGGCTATGGAACCAATAAAAGAGCTGGGTGTCAAGTGAGGCAGCTATTGAGCGGTCTGTTAACTGTGTCTCATTTTTCACCAGCCGCAAATAGTTTTGGTATCTCCCGCACCAGCCAGCTCTTGGCTTTGCCCATGGTATCGCGGCGCCAGGCCAGCACCACCTGCAGCTGATGGCGGTACTCGGGGCTGATCACCTTGAGCCGACCGGCCTTGATGTCCTCTTCGATCCAGCTCTGCGGCATGGTGCCGATGCCGAGCCCGGCCAGCAGGGCATCGCGCTTCTCCGCCATGGTGCTGACGGTGAGGCGCGGCTGCTTGTCGAGCAGGCGGTAGGTGAGCACCGGTTTGCGCAGGGCTGTGTCGGCCACCGCGATGGCGCGGTAGCGACGCAGGGTCTCGTCGGCCAAGGGTTCGGGCTCCTGATGCAGCGGATGATCGGGATGGGCGACGTAGAGCATCACCTCGTCCTTGATCACCTGATGCTTGATGCCGGTCATCATGATGTCCGGGTTGATGGAGGAGATAAGCAGGTCGGCGCGGCCATCTTCGAGACACTCCCAGCTACCCGCCAGCACCTCGGCCCGCAGCCGCAGTCGGGTATCGGTCTGCTCGGCCAGCTTCTCCACCAAGGGGTAGAGGGCCTGCACCGGGACCAGCGCATCGACGGCGACTGTGATGTCGGTCTCCCAGCCACGGGCCAGCGCCCGGGTCTCGCCTACCAGATGCTCGGCTGCCTCCAGCAGCACCCGGCCGCGCTCCAGCAGCATGCGTCCGGCCGGGGTGAACTTGGTGCGGTGGCCGCTGCGGTCAAACAGCATGGCATCCAGTTCGTCTTCCAGCTTCTGTACCGTATAGCTCAATGCCGAGGGCACCTTGCCCAGCTCGTCGGCCGCCGCCGCAAAGCTGCCGCGGCGGTCGATGGCATCCAGTACCCGGATCGCTTCCAGGGTCAGCGCCCGCTCCTTGTTCGATTCCTTGGCCATTCCTCACCTTCAATTTTTTTGAATATGTTTGCCAGTTTATCTCGCTAACAAGTTAGGTCATGTCACTTTAATATTCAACCAACGCTTAGGCCGGAACGTCGAGCGGCCAAATATGCGGGTAGTTCCGCACTGTGACACACCAAATCGGTCTGTCTGATGTCGGTGAAAGAACAACACACTATTTGAATGATCTCTTGTATGGATGCATTGATTCTGGCCGAGCTGACTGGCACGCGAACAAATTCGTATGCCGCTGCGTACTCAAGGCACAGTTACAGTCAGCCTGGCCAGAGCAGCGAATACCGTATTCCGTTCGGTATCGGTAGCGGCAAACAGCGTTAATCAACCGTCCCGGTAGGTGAGGAGCAGACCATGATGCAATTGAGAGCCGCAGAAGCGCGGGGCAAGGCCAACTTTGGCTGGCTGGACGCGCGCCACAGTTTCTCCTTCGGTCACTACTATGACCCGGAGTGGATGGGACACTCGGTACTGCGGGTGATCAATCAGGATCTGGTTGCGCCGGGTGGCGGATTCGCCACCCACCCTCACGCCAATATGGAGATCCTCACCTGCGTGCTGCAAGGCACCATAGAGCACAAGGACAGCCTCGGCCACGCCGAGCAGATCCCGGCAGGGGATTTCCAGCTGATGAGCGCAGGCAGCGGGATCCGCCACAGCGAGTACAACCCCTCGCAGACGGATCCTCTCTCCCTGTTGCAGATCTGGATCGAGCCGAACGAGTTCGGCACGCCACCCGGATATCAGCAGAAGAAGATCGAGTCCAGACCGGGCATGACGCTGGTGGCGTCACCGGATGGCGAGGCGGGATCGCTGCGGATCCGCCAACAGGCCCGCGTATGGCGGCTGGAACTGGCCCCGGGCGAGACGCTCGAATGGGTACTGGCTGGCCGACACGGTTACCTGCAGATGATTTCAGGGGAGCTTGCCGCCAACGGTCTGGCTGCCCGACCCGGCGACGGGGTACTCAGTCGTGATGAATACCGGTGGGAGCTGGTTGCGACCAGTGCCAGCCAAGCTCTGTTATTTGACCTACCCTGAAGCAGTCAGCGGTGATGTGACACAAACGAGGAATATGAAATGGACAAGATGAAAGATGTAGCGCTGCTGGCGGGTCGTGTACTGCTGGCGCTGATGTTCGTAATGGCGGGCTGGAGCAAGATCGGCGGCTATGCCGGTACTCAGGGCTATATGGAAGCGATGGGTGTACCCGGCTTTATGTTGCCGCTGGTGATCCTGCTTGAGCTGGGTGGTGGCCTTGCCGTCGTGCTCGGTCTCTTTACCCGCAGCCTCTCCGTGCTGCTGGCCGGTTTCACCCTGATGGCTGCCTTTATTTTCCACTATCAGCCTGCCGAACAGATGCAGATGCTGATGTTTATGAAGAACGTCTCCGTTGCCGGTGGTTTCCTGGCCCTGGCGGCGGCCGGAGCAGGGGCTTTCAGTGTGGATGCCCGTCTCGGCAAAAACTGGTAATGCCCTGAAGAGTCAAGTTTTCCAATGCCTTTTGGCCGGTGCAACTGCACCGGCTTTTTTCTGTCTGCGTTTTCCGGGTAGGTGAGGTGACGGCACAAATCTGCGGCGCCCCTCATGGTTCAGCGGTTTGCCCGCCTGCTGGCCACAAGTGCCTTTTGCATCTTCCCCCTCGATCCCTGACAATTCCCTCTCTTGTGAAGTGACGGAAATGGCTCGCCTTTTCCCTCGCCCCCTCTCATCCACAGGCGGGAATTGCTCATGTTTACCCTCTACCACTCCAATCAGCTGGATCTGCTCAAAGAGCTGCTGGTGAGCCGCATCCGGCAGGCCCCCCTCTCTCACCCCTTCGATCGGGAGCAGATCCTGGTGCAGAGTCCGGGCATGGCCCAGTGGCTCAAGCTGGAGCTGGCCAAAGCGTTCGGCATCGCCGCCAATATCGACTTTCCGCTGCCCGCCAGTTTTATCTGGGAGATGTTCACCCGGGTGCTGGCGGATGTACCGCGCCAGAGCCCCTACAACAAGGGCTCCATGAGCTGGCAGCTGATGACCATTCTGCCCGCCTTGCTGGAGCGCCCCGCCTTTGCCCCGCTCGCCGCCTATCTGGGCGGGGGAGATGAGGAGGAGCCTGCCAAGGAGCCCGAGCAGGTGCGGTTGTGGCAGCTCTGCCAGAAGGTAGCGGATCTCTTTGACCAGTATCTGGTCTACCGGCCGGACTGGATTGCCCGTTGGGAAGAGGGGGACGGATTGAGTCAGGAGCTGGCCGGGGTGAGCGGTCAGGATTGGCAGCCGGAGCTGTGGCGCGAGCTGGTGGCACGCACGTTGGCGCTCTCTCCGAGTGGCTACCACCGCGCCAACCTCTACGAGGAGTTTATCCACGAGCTGGAGCGCACCGCCGATCTGCCGGGCAAGCTGCCGCAACGGGTCTTTGTGTTCGGCATCTCGGCGCTGCCGCCGCGCTATGTGGAGGCGCTGCTGGCCCTCGGCAGCCGACCGGAGGTGGAGGTGCACCTGTTCGTCACCAACCCCTGTCGCTACTACTGGGGGGATCTGCTGGACAGAAAAACCCTGGCGCGCCTCGAAAACAAGCTTAAACCCGGCACCGACATCGAGACACTGCAGGGCCCCGCCAACCCGCTGCTCGCCTCCATGGGCAAGCTGGGGCGCGACTACCTGCATCAGCTGATGGCGCTGGAGGTGCCGCAAATCGAGGCCTTCGTCGATATCGACGAGGTGGATAGCAAAGGCAATGTTAGCCTGCTGCGCGCCATCCAGAAGGATGTGCTGGAGCTGGCAGAACGGGGCGCCGGTCAGTTCGATCTCGACAGCAGCCATCACAAGAGCCCCATCGATCCGGCGGATGGATCCTTGCAGATCCACGCCTGCCACGGCCCGATGCGGGAGTTGGAAGTGCTGCACGACCGGCTGCTGGCGCTGTTCGAGCAGGACCCGACTCTCACCCCGAAAGATGTGGTGGTGATGATGCCGGATGTGAACAGCTACGGCCCCTACATTCAGGCGGTGTTTGGCGCGCGGGGTCAGATCCCGTTTGCGGTCTCGGATCGGGCGGCGAGTCAGGAGAGCCCGCTGCTGCAAAGCTTCCTCGCCCTGCTCAGGCTGCCCAATGCCCGCTTCGGGGCAGGGGAGCTGCTCGCCATTCTCGAGGTGCCCGCCGTGCTGCGCCGTTTCGAGCTGGATGACGACGAGTTCAACCAGCTGCGGGTCTGGGTGCAGGAGACCGGCATCCGCTGGGGGCTGGACGACGGCTACCCCGTCCGTTTCGATCTGCCGCCCATGTCCGGCAACAGCTGGCTGTTCGGCCTGCGCCGCATGCTGCTCGGCTTTGCCATGGGGGATGGCGAGCCGGTGGCGGGCATTCTTCCTTACGCCGATATCGAGGGGCAGCAGGGGTTGGCGCTCGGCAAGCTCGCCTGGTTCGTCGACTCGCTGGCCGAATTCCTGCCCCGGCTGCAACAGGCGCAGCCGCTGGCGGAGTGGAACGCCTGCCTGCTGGCGCTGCTGGAGCGCTTCTATCTGGCCGACGAGGATGAAGAGCGTCAACTCCAGCTGATTCGCAGCCAGCTGGTCGAGTGGCAGACCCGGCTCGGCGAGGCCCGTTTCGAGCAGCCCATTACCGCCGACTTGTTGCAGGATTACCTCGGCAGCGTGCTGGGGGAGTCCCGCTCCAGCCAGCGCTTCCTCGCCGGTCAGGTCAACTTCTGCACCCTGATGCCGATGCGCTCCATCCCCTTCAAGCAGGTCTGCCTGCTCGGCATGAACGATGGCGTCTACCCGCGCACCCTGGCCCCCATGGGGTTCGATCTGATGGCGGTGGCGTCGCGGCGCGGGGATCGCTCCCGTCGCGATGATGACCGCTACCTCTTCCTTGAGGCGCTGCTGAGTGCCCAGCAGGGGCTCTATATCAGCTATCAGGGTTTCAGCGCCCAGGACAACAGCGACAAGGTGCCCTCGGTGCTGCTGGCGGAGCTGATCGACTATGTGCGGCAGGGCTTCGTGCTGGCGGGGGATGAGGATCTGGACGACGAAACCTCCGGCAAGCGGCTGCTCAACCACCTGATGGTGGCGCATCCGCTCACCCCCTACAGCCGCAACTACTTCTATCCGGAGCCGGGTTCGCGCCTCTTTACCTATGCCGCCGACTGGTTGCCCGCCCTCAATCCGGTGCGTGGCGCGGCCAACTTCCAGAGTGGCGAGCTGCCTTTGCCCCCCGAATGGGGCAAGGAGCAGGGGCTGGAGCTGGCGGAGCTGCTGCGCTTCTATCGCCAGCCCACCAAATATTTCCTCAACCGCCGTCTCAAGGTGTGGTTTGAGCTGAACGAAGCCAACATCGAGGACAGCGAGCCGTTCGAGCTGGATGGCCTGCAACATTATCAGCTGAAAGATCTGCTGCTCGATGCCCATCTGGCAGAAGGTGAAAGTACCGAGCGTCGCGAGCGGTTGCAGCTCACCGGCCTGCTGCCGCAAGGGTGGTTCGGCAGCCTGCTGCTGGACGATCTGGATGCCGAGATGGGCAAGCTGGCGGATCGGTTGCGGCCATGGGTTGCGGCCAATGAGTCAGAAAAGCAGGCGGTGGAGATCGATATCTCCCTCACTCAGGGCCAGCTGCAAGGGTGGATCGACACCCAGAAGGGACGCTTGCTGGTGGTCAAACCCGGCAGCTTCAACGGCAAGGATCTGCTGCTGGGCTGGATCCAGCACCTCTGCCTCTCCCTCAGCGACGCCCCCGGCGACACCCTGCTGTTCGATGCCAAACAGAGCCTGCGGTTAGCCAAGCTCGCTGCCGACGAGGCGCGCCCCAAGCTGGCGGCGCTGGTGGCGTGCTGGGCGCAGGGGATGAAGCGGCCGCTGCCCTTCTTCCCCAACACCGCCTGGGATTGGCTCAAGGCGATCGAGAAGGATCCCGACAAGCCGGAGGCGGCCGACAAGGCGGCCCTCACCCGTTTCAACGGCGGCTGGATGATCAATGGGGAGGGGCAAGATCCTTACGTCGCCCGCTGCTTCCCCGAACTCGATGACGAGGTGCTGGGGCAGTTGCAGGCGCTGGCTCGCGAACACCTGACCCCGCTGCTCAAGACCCTGGAGGAGCTGAAATAATGGCTAACCCGCTCAATACCCTGCGTTTTCCCCTCCATGGTGAACGACTGATCGAAGCCTCCGCCGGTACCGGCAAGACCTACACCATCGCCGGTCTCTACCTGCGCCTGCTGCTGGGCCATGGCCCGCTCATCGAAGAGGGGGCCGATGCCGGTCAGCCGAGTGCCCACGAGCGGCCGCTCTCGGTGACCGAAATTCTGGTGGTGACCTTTACCGAAGCGGCCACCGCCGAGCTGCGCGGGCGGATCCGCGGTCGCATCCACGAGGCGCGGCTCGCCTTTATGCGCGGCCATAGCAATGATGCCCTGCTGGCCCAGCTGCTGGCCGAGGTGGCGGATCACGAGCTGGCGGC
>NZ_JBFODV010000274.1:0-12036 GCF_040908495.1 Aeromonas sp. R1-1
GCCTCATCGACCTCATCAAGCTGGCCCGTGGTCAGGTGCCCATCCTCGGCATCTGCCTCGGCCATCAGGCCCTGTGCGAAGCCTACGGCGGCACCGTCGGCGCGGCGGGCGAGATCGTTCACGGCAAGCGTTCCCTGATTGAGCACAACGGCCACGGCGCCTTCGCCGGTCTGCCAAGCCCGCTGCCGGTGGCCCGCTACCACTCGCTGGTCGCCACCTATGTACCGGAAGAGCTGACGGTGATTGCCCACTATCAGGGCATGCCCATGGCTATCGAGCAGCAGGATGAGCGGGTGCTGGGTTTCCAGTTCCACCCGGAATCCATCATGACCTCGGAAGGGGCCCGTCTGCTGACTCAGGCGCTCGCCCATATCACCCGTCCAGAAAGCAGCGTGCGTTAAGGTAAGGAGACCAACATGCATCAACATCTCAACACCCTCTATCAGGGTCATTCTCTGAGCCGTGAAAGTACCCGCGACGCCTTCGGTCAGGTGGTACGTGGCGAAGTGGACCCCATCGTGCTCGCAAGCCTGCTGACCGCCCTCAAGATCAAGGGAGAGACCCCGGAGGAGATCGCCGGCGCCGCCGAGGCTCTCTTGGCAGAAGCGCGTGACTTCCCGCGTCCGGACTATGAATTTTGCGACATCGTCGGCACCGGTGGCGATGGCCTCAACACCATCAACGTCTCCACCACCTCGGCGCTGGTCGCCGCCGCCTGCGGCCTGAAAGTGGCCAAGCACGGCAACCGCTCGGTCTCGAGCAAGTCGGGTTCGAGCGATCTGCTGGACAAAATGGGCATCAAGCTCGACATGAGCCCGGCGCAGGCGCGCCGCTGCCTGGACGAGCTCGGCATCTGCTTCCTGTTCGCCCCCCAGTACCACGCCGGGGTGCGCCACGCCATGCCGGTGCGCCAAGCCCTCAAGACCCGCACCCTGTTCAATGTGCTGGGGCCGCTCATCAACCCCGCTCGCCCTACCTATCAGCTGATGGGGGTCTATGCCCCCGAGCTGGTGCGCCCCATCGCCGAAACCCTGCTGGCACTGGGACTGAAAACCGGTATGGTGGTGCACGGCGCCGGGCTCGACGAGATAGCCATCCACGGCCCGACCCAGGTGGCCCAGATCCGTGACGGCGAGATCCGCGAGTTTCTGTTAACCCCGGCTGACTTTGGCCTCGAGACCTATCCGGTCAGCGCCATTCAGGGCGGGGAACCTGAAGAGAACCGCGCCATCACCGCCGCCATTCTGGAAGGGCGTGGTACCCCGGCCCACAACGCCGCCATCGCCGCCAACGTGACGCCACTGCTGCTGATGGCGGGCAAGGCGAAGGATCTCAAGAGCGCGGCGGCCGAGGTGCTGGCGGTGCTGGCGAGCGGTAAAGCGGCTGAGCTCGCCGCCCGGCTGGCTACTTTGAGCCATCAGGAAGCGGGTCATCAGGAGGCATGATGTCAGCCACCATGTCGCACAGCAGTAATTCAGAACGCCCACAGGGCAAGAGCGAGTTTCGCAAGGATAACGAGATGTCAGACCTTATTGCCCCCCATGCATTTCTGAACATGGCCTCCATCAGCCAGACCATTCTCGGCAAAATCGTGGCGGCCAAGCAGGAGTGGGTTGCCGCCCGCAAGCTGGCCCAGCCGCTGGAGAGCTTCCAGAGCGCGCTGACCCCAAGCGATCGGGATTTCGTCGGGGCGCTCAAGGCAGGCTCCACCCGCTTCATTCTGGAGTGCAAGAAGGCCTCCCCCTCCAAGGGCTTGATCCGCAATGATTTCAGCCCGGAGGCCATCGCCGACATCTATGGCAAATACGCCACCGCCATCTCGGTGCTGACCGACGAGAAGTTCTTTCAGGGGGATTTCGCCTTTTTGCCGCGGGTGCGCAGCCGTGTTCAGCAGCCGGTGCTCTGCAAGGATTTCATGATTGACCCCTATCAGGTCTATCTGGCCCGCCACTATCAGGCGGATGCCATCCTGCTGATGCTCTCCGTGCTCACCGACGAGGGCTATCGTGCCCTGTTCGCAATCGCCAAGGAGCTGGGCCTTGGCGTGCTCACCGAGGTGAGCAACGAGGAGGAGCTGGCCCGAGCCATCGCCCTGGGGGCACCGGTCATTGGCATCAACAACCGGGATCTGCGCGACTTGAGCGTCGACCTCGCCCGCACCAAACAGCTGGCTGCTGACATCCCGGCCGATCGGGTGGTGATCAGCGAATCCGGCATCAACCACCGCGCCCAGGTGGCGGATCTGCGCCACCATGCCAAGGGCTTCCTGGTGGGCTCATCCCTGATGGCCGAGCCGGATCTGGAGGCAGCAGTGCGCAAGCTGGTACTGGGCCAGAACAAGGTGTGCGGCCTCACCCGCGCCGACGATGCCGCCGCCGCCCATCAGGCGGGTGCGGTATTTGGGGGTCTTATCTTTGTTTCCAAAAGCCCGCGCTATGTAGACATCCCTGCCGCCCGCGCCGTGATGGCGGGCGCGCCGCTCTCTTACGTCGGGGTATTTCGCAACGCCCAGCCCGCCACCATCGTCAAGACGGTGGAGGCGCTGGGGCTCGCCGCGGTGCAGCTCCATGGCGATGAGGATGCAGCCTATATCGAGACGCTGCGCTCACTGCTGCCGACTGGCTGCCAGATCTGGAAGGCGGTAGGAATAACGAGCGGCGAGCCGCTGCCCGCCCTCGACTACCCGGCCGATCGCCTGCTGCTCGATACCAAAGTGGGTAGCCAGAGCGGCGGCACCGGTCAGGCGTTCGACTGGGCCATGCTGGCCACCCTCGACAAGAGCAAACTGATGCTGGCGGGCGGCCTTAACCCCGACAACGCCCTGCAGGCGGCGCAAGTGGGCTGCCTCGGCCTTGATTTCAACTCCGGGGTGGAGAATGCCCCGGGCCAGAAGGATGCGCACAAGCTGGCGGCCGCCTTTGCCGCCCTGCGCGACCTGTAACGCAACCCTTTTCGATGTTTCGATTTAGCTAATACAAGGAAGAAGCCATGACCCTGCTCAACCCGTTTTTTGGTGAATTTGGCGGCATGTACGTGCCCCAGATCCTCATCCCCGCCCTGCTCCAACTGGAGAAGGCCTTCGTCGATGCCAAGGATGACCCGGCCTTTATCGCCGAATTTCAGACCCTGCTGACCGAGTATGCCGGTCGCCCGACTCCGCTCACCCTGACCCGCAATCTGACCAAGGGCACCAAGACCCGCCTCTATCTGAAGCGTGAAGACCTGCTGCACGGCGGTGCCCACAAGACCAACCAGGTGCTGGGTCAGGCGCTGCTGGCCAAGCGGATGGGCAAGAGCGAGATCATCGCCGAGACCGGTGCCGGTCAGCACGGCGTCGCCACTGCCCTGGCCTGCGCCCTGCTCGGCCTCAAGTGCCGGGTCTATATGGGTGCCAAGGATTGTGAGCGCCAGAAGCCCAACGTCTTTCGCATGAAGCTGATGGGCGCCACCGTCATTCCGGTGCACTCCGGCTCGTCCACCCTGAAAGATGCCTGCAACGAGGCGCTGCGCGACTGGGCTGCCAACTACGAGTCGGCCCACTACCTGCTCGGCACCGCCGCCGGTCCGCACCCCTTCCCCACTATCGTGCGGGAGTTCCAGAAGATGATCGGCGAAGAGGCCAAGGCCCAGTGCTTCGAGAAGGAGGAGCGGCTGCCCGATGCTGTGATCGCCTGCGTCGGCGGCGGCTCCAATGCCATCGGCATGTTTGCCGACTTTATCGATGAGCCGTCGGTGCGCCTGATCGGCGTCGAGCCGGGTGGTCACGGTATCGAGAGCGGCGAGCATGGTGCGCCGCTCGGTCACGGCAGCAAGGGGGTCTTCTTTGGTATGCACTCCTACCTGATGCAGGACAATCAGGGCCAGATTCAGGAGTCCTACTCCGTCTCGGCGGGGCTCGACTTCCCCTCCGTCGGCCCGCAGCACGCCCATCTGGCCGCCATCGGCCGCGCCGAGTACCCCTCGGTGACCGACAAGGAGGCGCTGGACGCCTTCCAGGAGCTGGCCAAATCCGAAGGGATCATACCGGCACTGGAGTCCTCCCACGCGCTGGC
This sequence comes from Aeromonas sp. R1-1, assembly GCF_040908495.1. Classification (NCBI taxonomy): domain Bacteria; kingdom Pseudomonadati; phylum Pseudomonadota; class Gammaproteobacteria; order Aeromonadales; family Aeromonadaceae; genus Aeromonas; species Aeromonas sp. R1-1. The sequence continues at coordinate 4,053 of NZ_JBFODV010000274.1, forward strand.
CCACGCCCTCAAGATGGCCCGCAGTGAACCGGAAAAAGAGCAGGTGCTCATCGTCAACCTCTCCGGCCGTGGCGACAAAGATATCTTCACCGTGGCAGACATTTTCGAGAAAGAAGGAACCTTGTCATGAACCGTTACGCACAACTCTTCTCCCGTCTGGATGAAGCCAATCAGGGCGCCTTTGTGCCGTTCGTGATGCTGGGTGACCCCACTCCTGAACTCTCTCTGGCCATCGTCGATGCGCTGGTCGCTGGGGGCGCCGATGCCCTCGAGCTCGGCATTCCCTTCTCCGATCCGGTGGCGGACGGCCCCACCATTCAGGGCGCCGCCCTGCGCGCCTTTGCCAGCCACACTACCCCGGATGACTGCTTCGAGCTGCTCGGCCGCATCCGCGCCAAGTACCCGCAGCTGCCCATTGGCCTGCTGGTCTACGCGAATCTCGTCTATGTGCGCAAAATTGACGGCTTCTACGAGAAGTGCCAGCAGGCAGGCGTGGATTCAGTGCTGGTCGCCGACGTGCCGGTGCAGATGTGCGCCCCCTACAAGGCGGCCGCCGACAAGTTCGGCATCGACAGCATCTTTATCGCCCCGCCCAATGGCGACGCCGAGACCCTTAAACAGGTGGCGGAGCTCGGCAATGGCTACACCTATCTGGTGAGCCGCGCCGGTGTCACCGGTGCAGAGACCAAGGCCGGCATGCCGGTGGAGGGGCTGATCAATACCCTGCGCGAGTTCAACGCCCCCCCCGCCCTGCTCGGCTTTGGCATCAGCGAACCGGCTCAGGTGCGTGAAGCCATCGCCGCTGGCGCCGCCGGTGCCATCTCCGGCTCCGCCGTGGTGAAGATCATCGAGACCCACCACCAGAACCCGGAGCATATGCTCACTCGTCTGAAAGAGTTTGTGGAAGGGATGAAGGCTGCGACCCTGCGCTAAGCGTTCAGTCAAACGCCCACCCCCATGACAAGCAAGGGAGCCCAAGCTGGCTCCCTTTTGTTATCCACCATCCCTAGTTAGTGCCACCCTTGTAGGTCTGATTAGCGAAGCGTAATCAGACGTTCGCGACGTTGATATAGTGACGTGGCTTCGCCACGCAGCGGCACTGCCGTAGGGTGCAATAAGCGCAGCGCATTGCACCGCAAGACATAGTCCGCTCCACGACGACAGACTCTCGCCGGATTTCCGAACCAGCGGTTGGCCCCTTGATGCGGCTTCGCCGCATGGGCCACGAGGGCGCTGCCCTCGACGGGGTTTCACCCGCCCTTCGGGCTGAGGCGAGTGACTTTGGAAAGACCCAAAGTCACCAAAGGTCTTCTCCCCCGCTTATTCGCCCGACTGACGTCGGGTACCTTCGGCTCATCCTCTTGTCCAACGGCACGCGCCGATGGGCCGTCCATGGCCCAACGCCGCTCGCTCGGCGTCCAGCCTCGCGGCCTGGACAAAAGGACTCGCCTCAGCGAATAAGAGGGGGATCAAAACCGTGCCCACCTGTGGCGACTGTGCAGCAGTGAACAAGCCCCCTCTCCCCTTGGGAGAGGGCTGGGGTGAGGCTATTTCCGCACTCTCTACCAACCCTGAACCCACTGAAAGCAGCTGTTGCTCACTAATTCGTTGAACCAGCTCAGATTTTTATCAATCTTCTCTTTCCATGTCTCAATCCGGCCCCTTAAAATAGCCAAACGACAATCCATCTCGTGGGAGAGCGTTATGGAAGCGATTGTTACTATCTCGCAGGCGAAATGCAGCGAACTGGGGGCTGAAACTCAGGGGCGGTAGCGTGGTTTTTTTAGGTTGGTGCAGAGCGTAGAGAAGCCCAACAGGCGAGCATCATTGCGCCAACCAGAGTGGGATAAACATGGATGTGGCAGATCCAAAAAACAGATTGATAGATATATTTTGCGGTAAACATTGGGCTTCACTTCGTTCAGCACCAACCTACGATTTTTAGTCCAACATACGAGGTGACGAAAATGCGCGGCACCATCCGCCGCAAGATGTTTCAGCATCTGGTTAGCCCCCGCGGCTCAAGGCAACCAGCATCTAGCTCAGGGTCAAGTTTGTCGGCTCGGCCAATCGCCTCGCCACAATTCACCAACACAGCCTGAAAGACCGTATCAAGGGCCGTGAAATTAGTTATCAGGCGCAGGAGTGGTTGGGCATCACTACCCAAGATGCTGAGCTGTTGTAGGATCTGCTGCTTGTTCATTTCTCCACATAACTGATAAAGACTTTGCTCGATAAAACAAAGTTTTATCTGGACAAAACATCATAGTTTAAGGATTCTACTGGCGGTATTCTTATTGCTTGTAGTTGTAGATAGATACAAGTATTTTCACATTTTTTCGCAAGAATTTTATTTTTAAAGAAAGACGGAGAGCTATCAAGTGTCATCAACAAGCCATAGTGAATCTAAAGCAAGGGGTATCCTCTCTTTACCATTAGTTCGGGATTTATTAATAATTGGCTTATTGATGGTCATCGTCTGGAAACTACTTAGTGCAGAAGTGAAAATTGACTTAGCCAGCTTTTCATTTAATGACTTTTTGGCGTTAGTATTAGCATTGTTTTCTGTTGCACTATCCGTTGCCTTCTATTTTAAAGCTAATGAAGCAAGCAATCAGTTTTATGATAATACATATAAATTCACCAAAGACATGTCTGAGATTCTGGGGCGTATTGAAGCTGGATTTGGGGAGAAGCTTCGCCATTTGGATGAAGGTTATTCAGGAGTGCGCGATCGCCTTGACAGAATTCCACATTATGGAGCGACCCCTTCAGAGGTCAAGAGTGAAGAGGAAGAAATTATACGGAAAGAACAAGAGCAAAGAGCGCTTATTGAAGAACTTGCAGAAAAAGCAAAGCTTGCTGAGCATGAGAAAAAAGAACTTTTTGCCAACTTAGAGGAAAAACATAAAGAACTAGAAAGAGCAAAAAATGAGTTGCGCAAAATGCAATCAGACCGCAACTCTTCTTTTAGTGAAGTAAATCAAAACACAGTTTTGACTTATGTCACCCATGTATTAAAAGATTATATTGCTAACAAATTAGATAAAAATGAAAATAGAAGACTTACTCGTAGAGCAGTTGAACGATTGTTCATGGAAAACCGTCAGAACATTGCAGATCAAGCTATCATCGACATGAAAAATCTAGATCTTCTTGATGACTATGAAAGTCTTACACCAAGAGCTACCTCTATGCTTTATCAGCGACTGCTGAATTCAAACTAGATATTTAAAGCAGTTTAAATTCCTATAAAAATTAGGACATCCATCTTGTGAGCAAGCTGCCGCATAGCCAGAACACAAAAGATGGGTGTCCAAGTTTTTATTTTTTCTCCGCCTCGATATATCCAACAACCTTTCCAATCCCACACCTACTGCTCTCTTCCCCACACCCGCCATCCCATCAACACCAGCATCAATACAACCCCCGGCAGCCAGACCCAGTAGAGCTCGGAGAGGATCACCGCTTCCCCTCGGGCAGTGAGATAAGCCTGCAGCTTGAAAGGGGCAACCCGGATCACCTGCCAGGGGGCGAAGAAACGCTCGTCACGCCACGGCCAGAGCAAGCCAACCCCCTTGCCGCCGGTAGTGAGGGAATCGAGCAGGCTGTGGGAAAGCAGAGAGACCAGCAAAAACGACCAGATGGTGGCGGCGCTGGCCCGAAATTGGCGGTGAAACAGCATGGCCAGCGTGGGCAGGGCAAAGGCGAACAGCAGGGAATGGGTAAAGCCGCGGTGGCCAAAGACATGGCCGTAGGCGACCCCCAGTTTGAAAGCGAGCACATCGGCATCGGGCAGCATGGCGATAGCAACCCCGGCCAACAGCAGGCGTGGCGGGATAATCCGGCTGCCAAGCCCCAGTCCAAGACAGAGAGGGACGGCGGCGTGGGTAACTATGGTGGGCATAGCATAAAGCTCCAACTGAAAACGTGGGCCTACCTTACCCCCGCTCGGTGAAGTGAAGGTGAAGTGCCCCCTCTTATGTTGCTGTATTCCCCCTCAAATCCTTAGCCATCAGCCAGAAGAGGCGTCACACAGAAAGTGATGAAAACGGCTGTTGCACCGGGGCCGAGCTTCTGTCGTTTGTCCCTTCTGTATTGGCTCGTTCGTTGTGTGTCGAACGCAGGCCCAATCAGCCTTGGCACGTTAACTTGAAATGTTCATTTAACTGCGGCTGACATGCAGAACGGGATCGTGATAAGTAGTCTCTTCGGTTCACATCACAGGGAAAGTGGCAGCGATGAAGATGAATGTACCAAAAAGCGTCATGCGGATTGCGAGCGTTATCAGCCTTTGGTTAATGACAGGGTGCATGGCAGAGGCCGCCTCTGCGCTGCCGCAACAAGAGCCATACGCGCTGATCTATAACGGGCCGGTTTCTGATGGGGATAGCACGAAGGCGATTGCGGATGTGGTCAAGCAGGTGGGCTTGCCTGTGAGGTATCTCTCCAATCTCGAAGCGCTGCCTGCAGAGCTCGATAATGCCAGGGTGTTTATCGTTGGCGGCACAGAGGACGATGTTGAGCCGCTCCTCAACGCCTTCACTGCGGACGCGCGCTCGGCGTTAAAAACCTATTTGCTAAGCGGTGGCCACTACCTCGGGATCTGTGGGGGTGCATTTGTGGCATCCACCGGCTGGTCTGAGGAGGAGGGCTTTGTACCGGCGCTGGGCCTTGTCCCTGCCACATCCGATGATTATGACGGCGACTTTAGCGCCAGGATCTTCCCGATCAGCTGGCTTGGTGAAGTGCGCCAGATGTATTACCAGGCCGGCCCGCAATTTACGCCGGTGCCAAGCCCCGAGCAGGTCAAGGTTATCGCCCACTTTCAAAACCATCAGATTGCCGCGCTCATCAGCTCATATGGCAAAGGCAAGGTGGCCGTTTCCGGGCCACACCCAGAAGCCCCTGAATCATGGAAAGCAAACGCGGTGGACGGCGACAAGATGGAGTCGAATATTCATTTAGCCGTTGGACTCGTCAACGAGTTGCTCTCCGAAGAGCCCGTTACCCATTCGAAGTAGGCGCATCCCTACGCCCCTAGATTTGCTCCCATTGCTCGGCCCGGAAGCCAGGCCATCCAATCGGCAGCAATCCATAAAAAAACCACCGACCAGCAAAGGTCGGTGGTTTTTTTATCGGTGGTAGATAACGGGTAGCCGATACGAAGGATTCGCTACCTCAACTTTCGCCCGGGAACGAGCACTACTCTTCCTGCTCCTCCGGTTGTCTCTCCTCACCCCGTATCTGTAGCAGCTCTTCGACCCTGGCTTGCCACTTGTCGTGGGCCTGTTTGCGCTCTTGCTGCATAAATGCTTCTCGCATGGTGTCGATTTTCTGGTCAAGTGTTTCCATCAGAGTGTCTCCTTGTGTGACCGCGTAAAGACTGGCTGACGGCGCGTTGGCCAACCTGCTCCCCTAATCTGACACCGCTAATGCCGTTACTGCCCAATCAAATAATCGATTGGAAGTACCAAAACCAATCTAAAAATTTTTTTCGTGTTTATTCCACCACGCCAGCGCAAGGGAAACTGGCTGCTCAGAGCGGGATGATCCGGCACGCGGCCAACACATGATTGAGTGCAGTCATCCCCCTTTTCAGGGGAATGGGGTGCAATTGCCCCATCCGTCCAGTGGGGGGGACCAGCAGATTTCCGGGGTGTTGCTGTGCCCATGATCACACAGTCACAACTCTCGCCATCCTCTCACCGCGCCCCCGCTTTTTATCATCTAGAGTTACCGGGCAGTCCAAAAGCTGCTGATTTATATACATTCGCCGCCAAGAGGGATCTTTTTTCATGACCGAGCATATCGATCTGCTACCTATCAGCACGGATGATGAGCAGGACGCAGGCAACCGCTACCTCTACTACACCGAAGGGGATCTGGCCCGCATTCTCGCCAATCTGGAACAGCTGCGCCATGCGGTGTTTCCTGCCGCCATCGGAGAGAGTGAAACGGGCGCCGCCGTGCCCCACAACTTTCCCTCCGTCTGTCTGGTGGGGCTGGGGCGCTGCGGCTCCAACATCGCGCAGGATGTGGCCTCGCTGGTCTACAACGCCCGCAGTTTTTATCTCAATGAGTTCAACAGTGAAGAGCAGCGCAAGCGGGAGAAGGAGTTTGGCCCGGTTAGCTGGATCCGGCGCAACCTGCGACTGCCAAACAACGGGGCCCGGCCGGTCTTTCTGATCGAGCCCATGGTGATGCTGGGGGATCTGGACAAGGACATCGATGGCCGCATCCGCCACTCCAATCGCAGCGGCGAAGGTGGCTCCTTGCGTGACTACGCCAAGATGCGGGTGATGGACTTGTCGGAGATCCACGCGGGAGGCGCGGGTAACGCCCCCATCCTGGGTCAGTATCTGGCCAAAATCATCCTCAACAAGAGCCCCCACTACTTCGCCAACTCCGAGTGGCAAGCCATTCATACCTATCTGGTGGACTCCTGCGGCATCAAGGCCAACCAGTCCCGCCTCTATTTCTACATCTTCAGTGCCGGGGGCGGCACCGGCTCCGGCATGGCCTCCGAGTTCGGGCTGGCCCAGCAGTACTCCTACATGAGCAAGACCTTTTCGCCCCCGTCAGAAGAGGAGGAGCACCTCTCCCTCGGGGAGCACTTCATGTTCGATCCCATCTTCACCAGCGGCATCTGCATCCTGCCCAATATCTGTGATCGGGGTATCGAGATCTCGGAAGCGCTGCACATCAACGCGGGGCGTTTGCTGTGCAAGTATCTGGCCGAGGAGTGGGACTTCTCCTATCACTTCGACAACGAGCAGGCGTGCGATGCCAGCATGCTCAAGCGGATCAGACCCTGGAATGCCATGATGCTGATCTCCAACGACATCATGCGCTACGCCGAAGAGAGCGACGATGGCGAGATCCAGCATGTTGATGTCAACACCATGGAGAAGTACGCCAACCAGTACATCTCCCAACAGATCTTCAACATTCTTACCGCCCAGGCCGTCACCACCGACTACGACGAGAACTACTTTCGCCGGGCGGGCATCGATATCAGCGAAACCATTCGGCTTGATGCCAACGACCTCTTTATGAGTCTGGCGGGGCCGGTGGCGGTGGCGTATGCCGAGTCCATCTCGCCCCCCGGCGGCCTGTTTGACAAGGAGGATGGGCTTAATGTGGACGATCTCTTCACCCGTTCCATCGAGCTGCCCCATTTCAACAAGATGACCCAGGCCATCGAGGGGATCAGTCTGCTGCCCATCGAGGCGGGCAACTATCGGGAGTATCTGGACGACTATGTGAAAAGTGGCCATGACCCGGCCCACCTCAACGAGCTGCACTTCTTCAAGAACTGCTCCTCTGTGGTGTCGATCATCTCCCTGCCCAAGGAGTACAAGCTCTCCTACATGGATCTCAACCGGCTCAAGTCTCACCTCAACGGGCTCTTCCCCAATACCACCCTCAAGCGCTATGCGCTGGTCATCGGGGCGTCGGCCAACATCTCCCTCACCACCCTGATCGTCAAGAGCCCCTGCCTGAGCGATGACTTCCTGACCCTGATCGTGGCCTTTATCAAGCGCTGCTTTGCCAAGGATCACTATCGCTTCGATGAGCATCTGGACAAGGCGGTGATCGAGATGATCAGCAATGAGGAGTGGAACGACACACTGCTCGACAGCATGCTCAACGAGTTCGAGAACCCGGCCAAGATCCTCGATACCAACTGGTACGCCATCAAGCCCATGTATGAGAAGAAATATCGGGAGCTTATCCGCGAGAAAGAGAAGTTCGTCTCCATCAACGATATTCGCCTCAGCCGTGAATCGGTGAAAAAGGCGCTGCTCTATCTGCGGGAAATCTATCGCCACCGGGTCAGCAAGACCCGCATTCTCTCCCTCAACCCAAGGCTGGGGGAAGCGAACGCTCGCTAGCACCCTGCCCATAAAGCAAAGCGCCCACCCCAGATGGGGCGGGCGCTTTTTTTACTGGCGCAGCGTGGTTTTATCTCATCAGAGGG
>NZ_JBFODV010000275.1:0-24334 GCF_040908495.1 Aeromonas sp. R1-1
CTGATCCCATGCCGAACTCAGAAGTGAAACGCGGTAGCGCCGATGGTAGTGTGGCATTCGCCATGCGAGAGTAGGACACTGCCAGGCACCCAATTAAACGGTGATGTGAAGAATCACGTCACTGGCTGCGAGGATGACATCTCATAAGAAGCAGCAGACAATTTAGCGCAAGCTAACCGAATGCGGAGCGGTAGTTCAGTCGGTTAGAATACCGGCCTGTCACGCCGGGGGTCGCGGGTTCGAGTCCCGTCCGCTCCGCCACTAATTTGAAGGCCTTCCCGATTGGGAAGGCCTTTTTGCTATGGGCGGTTTGCTCATAAGAGCCACAGATTTGCACACCAGAGCCAGCACAAGCCCAGTCTGACGACTGGGCTTTGGTGTTTTTAGCGTGTTAAACAGCCAATGGCTCGCTTTTACCTGTCGGAAGGATGGCCAGATAGCAGACTATTCCCACCATCTTCTGGCTATATCAGAGTCTTATCAGTTTCATTTACAGCTATTTGAATGACTCTACAGGTGGTCAAATCAGGCTTCTGTCGCTTGCTGGCTACAGAGCAGTTCCATATTGACTACCCCCTCTTCCATTTGCACATCGATTTTGAAGCCAAGCCGTTTCGCGAGGTTGACCATGCCGCGATTGCTGGGCATGGTCATGCCGGAGAGCTGACCAATCCCTTGCTCTTTGGCGTAGCGGATGATCTTCTCCATCATCAGTTTGCCGAGCCCCAATCCTTTCAGGTCGGAGCGAACCAGAATGGCAAATTCGGCATCGCTGAGATCCGGCGTCGAGATGGCGCGCACTACCCCGAGAATCTGATCTTTACGTTCCCCATCCTGCCCTACGGCGACAAAGGCCATTTCGCGGTCGTAATCGATCTGGGTCATGCGGGCCAACTCTTCGTGACCCAGCTCACCCACGTCGGCGAAGAAGCGTTTGTACCTGTCCTCATCGGAAACCTGCAGCACGAACTGTTTGTGAGCCGGTTCATCTTCCGGGCGAATGGGGCGCAGCAGAACATGACCCTGATCCTTGAGCCAGGCACCCTCCTCCAGTTCGGTAGGATAGGGGCGGATTGCCAGTCGGTTGCTGGTCGGGATGGTAGGGTCACTCAGTGTGAGGCTGGCATCCAGCACTACCATTTCGGCGCCGCACGCTTGCAACGGGTGCAGGTCCAGTTCCTGAATCTCAGGAAAGGCGAGCAATAGCTCGGATAGTTGGCAGAGCACTTGACCGAGGGCATCGATATCCAGTCGTTCCGGTGTGGCCTGTTCGCGGATCTTGCGGCTCTTGAGGGCTCCGATGATCTGGTAACGCGCCAGAGCCTGATTGAGCGGTGGCAAGGCTGCTACCATATCCTGCGGTTCGGCTCCCGATTCACCCAGCAGAATGACGGGGCCAAAGATGGCGTCTTGCTGGATCCGCACCCGCAGCTCGAGGCCGCCGCTGCGGCGAGCCATGCGTTGCACCAGCAAGCCTTCGATGCGGGCGCCCGGATCATGCTGTTTGACCCTGTCCAGAATGGCATCTGCGGCTTGCGCCACTTCGGCCGAGGTGCGCAGATTGAGCACCACGCCGTGTACGGCAGACTTGTGCAGGATATCGGGCGAGCGCAGTTTTACCGCCACTGGATAGCCGATCTGCTCGGCGGTCAGGGTCGCCTCGATGGCGTCGGTGACGATCCAGGTTGGCAGGGTCGAAAGACCTGCGGCTTGTAAAATCGGGTGCACCAGATGGGTATCCAATCTTAGCTGTTTGCGCTCCTGTGCTTGGCGGATCAGCTGCTGGCACAGCTCGCCATTGAGCTGGTTGCCATGCAGGGATGCCGGGGTTTCCATCAGCTGCTTCTGGTTGCGGCGGTATTCCACCATGTGCATGAAGGCGGCCATGGCGCTTTCCGGTGTGCGGTAGGTCGGGAAGCCCGCTTCGGTAAAGAGTTTGCGCCCCTCCTGCGCCGAGTATTCACCCGCCCAGTTGGTGAGGATGTTGAAACGGCGCGCTCTGGGATGCTGTTTCAGATGGGCGATAAGATGGCTGGCCAGCGGTGCATTCGGTGCTGTGAGCGAGGGTGCGTGGATAATCAGGATGGCGTCGATACCATCCTCCTGCAACACGCTGTCCAACGCCTCCTGATAGGTGGCGATGGTGGCATCGCTGCCGATGTCGAGCGGCGGGCGAGCCAGCTTGCCGCCACGCTCCAGCAGCACATCCACCGCCATATTGGCCAGTCCGCGGCCGTTGGAGATGATGGCAAGCCGCTCCCCCTTGAGGGTCATGGAGTGGCTGAGGGTTTCCACCGCGGCAAACAGTTCGTGGGTATCCCGTACCCGCAGCATGCCAGCACGGCGGATGGCGGCATCATAGACATTGTCGAGACCGTGGGCCGGATCGTGGCGCCCGCTTTTCAGCACCAGGATCGGCTTGTTGCGCGAGGCTGCCCGCGCCGCCGAGAGAAAGTGGCGGGCGTCGTGCAGCTTGTCCATGTAGATCAAGATGGCGCGGGTGACGCTGTCGCGGGAGAGCTGATCCAGCAGCTGGCCGAAGTCGATGTCGCAGTGATCACCCAGGGAGATGAAGGCGGAGAAGCCCAGCTCATGCTGCTTGGCCCAATCCAGAATGGTGGTGCTGACGGCGGCGGATTGCGACAGAAAGGCGACCTGTCCCGGCTTGGCGGCAATGGGTGAAAAGCTGGCGTTGATCCCCTGGCCGGGCAGCAGCATCCCCATGCTGTTGGGGCCGAGCAGGCGAATGCCGTATTGCTGGCAGACCCGTTTCAGCTCCAGCCGCTCCTCGGGGGAAAAGTCGGCGGCCAGTATGATGGCTGCGCCCGTACCCTTTTGGCCGAGCGCTTCCAGCAACGGCAAGACCCGCTCCCGCCTGGTGCAGATGATGGCGAGATCCGGGGTCAGCGGCAGGCTGGCAATATCGGGATAGGCCAGCACGCCGGCGATGGACTTGTTGCGCGGGGTGACAGGGAGGATGGGCCCTTTGAACTGGCCCGCCAGCAGGTGGCGCACGATCACATGACCCGCCTTGAGCGGGTCGGTCGAGGCGCCGATCACGGCGATTGAGTGGGGTTTGAACAGCCGATCCAGACCGCTTGCTTTCATGGGCACTCCCGTCGAAAGGGGGAAGATACCAGTCTAATACGCCTTTGCTGCGGGTTCTGTGACCGGATCCTGATCACCGTTTGTTCAGGGCATTGGCACGCAGATAGAAGCGCAGTTCGCCCTGCACCCGGCGAATGGCGCCGAGGTGGCGTTCTTGCAGATAGATATCCTGCTCCCGGTCCAGCGCCGTGCTGGGCACGCCCATGCTCTGCAGATACTCGTCAAACAGGGTTGAACCCTTGATCTCTACCAAATGCTGTTTCATGGCTCTCCTCCCTGCGCCTTGGCGTTTGTTGATGAACGCCCAGTCTGCGATGACCTGCCGGGTTTGCCTATTGTCACTTTTGACACGAGATTTGACACGAGAGCGCTCACACATCTTTCAGAGAGGGCGCCGTTGAGGCGCTGGCTGACGTTATAGTATGGCGAGGAGCATGAGGCACGGATGGTGCGCAGGATGATCAGAGTCTGGTGGTGGTGCATAGCACTGTGGACGGTTGGCGCAACGGCAACCGAGCAGCCTATCCGCGCTTGGAATCTGTTGCTGGATCACCCCAACCCCGCCGTCGTCCAGTTGTTGCGCCTCTCCCTCGACCTCACCGTGCCCGAATATGGCCCCTACCAGTTGGTTTCCAGCCCGCAAATGGAGCAGGGGCGGGCGGTGAAGGAGCTGCGCAGCGGCGAGCTGGTTCAGGTCGGTGTTTTTGCCCCCGATGGTGAGCGAGAACGGGAGTTGCTGGCAATCCACATTCCGCTGGCCAAGGGGCTGCTGGGATGGCGGGTGTGTCTGGTTCGGCAGGGGGATGAGGGGCGTTTTGCCGCGATTGGGTCGTTGGCGGACTGGCATCGCGCCGGGCTCTCCATCGGTCAGCACAGATCCTGGCCAGACACCCAGTTGCTGCGGGCTAACGGCCTCAAGGTGACGGTGGGCAATCTTTATGAGGCGCTCTTCAACATGCTGCGCAAGAAGCGTTTTGATTGCTTTCTGCGTTCGGTCATCGAGGTCGAGGATGAGCTAAGGCAGCATCCGGATCTCGCCATCGAGCCCCGTCTGGTGTTTCGCTATCCGCTGGCGCTGCTCTTCTTTGTCTCGCCAAAATATCCGGAGCTGGCCCAGCGCATCAAGCTTGGCCTGCTGCGGGCGCGGCAGTCTGGTGCTTTTGACCGGGTCTTTGAAGAGGGATTTGGCAGCACCATTCGGCGGTTGAAGCTGGATGAACGGGTGCGCCTCGAGCTGCACAACCCCGACTTGCCGCTGCCCAGCCGCATCATGATGGCCGATCCGGCCCTTATCTATAATCCGGTGTCAGCGCAGTGAGCCCTGATTCTGCGCAGTATCCCAGAAGGCGCGGATCAGCGGCTCTTCCAGTCGCTTCTTGAGCACCCCGATCCCCACATCAAATGGCTTGAAGGCGGGTTTGAGGTCGATGATCCGCACCTTGTCACCGAGCGGGCTATGGTCGATTACCGCCGCTGGCACCAATCCTACGCCACAGCCGAGCGCCACCATGGCGACGATTCCCTCGTTACCCGCCACTTCGGCATAGATGTTGGGCGCTATCCCCTTGTTGCGAAACCACTGATCGCTGCGTTTGCGGGCCAGCCCCTGCTCGGAGAGGATGACTGGCAACTGCTCCCAATCAGGTTCTCCCTGACGGAACCACTGGTTCAGCTGGGGGGCATTGCGCGGCGCGATAAAGACCAGCGGTACCAGCTGCAGGCTGGCGAACTCCAGCTTGGCGGGCAGAGCATCGGGGCGGGCGGCGATGGCGAGATCGGCCTCATCGGCCAGGATCTTGTCCACCGCCAGCGCCGGGTCGCCGGTCTCCAGCTTGATCTCCAGCTGGGGGTAGCGGCGGCGAAAGCGCTCCAGCACCTCGGGCAGCAGAAAGTAACTGGCAGTGACCGAGCAGAATACCCGCAGCCGCCCTTGTAGCGGTTCATCGCTGCGTTTGAGCTCCTGCTTGAGCTGACGCCACTCCTGCAACAGGCCGCCGCCGAATTCGCGCAGCTTCTCGCCGGCGGGGGTGAGCCGTACCGAGCGGTTGTCCCGCTCGAACAGGATGCAGCCTGTCTCCTGCTCCAGCCGCTGGATGGCACGGCTCAGGGTGGAAGGGCTGACCGCCATGGCATCGGCGCTTTTGCCGAAATGAAGGGAGTCGGCGAGGTGGAGAAACAGCTCGAGATTGCGAAGGTCCATCTTTCAGCTCCTGGCGCGGCTTGTGTGCCCGATATCCAGCGGTTGGCGGCTTGTTTCTGCCATCTCGCGGTACATTCAGCAGGCAATTATGAAGAGTGAGCGTTTCAGTTATTGCAACGTACTGTTTCGAATATATCAGTTCAGGCAATAAGTGTCCCGCGCTATAGTGGTTCAGACAACGCCGCTACCCGGCATGGAATCAATCGAACGGAGCAATCACCATGGCTAACTATTTCAACACCTTGAACCTGCGTCAGCAGTTGGCCCAGCTGGGCAAGTGTCGTTTCATGCAGCGCGAAGAGTTCGCGGACGGCTGCAACGTGCTGAAGGGCAAGAAGGTGGTGATTGTGGGCTGTGGTGCCCAGGGTCTGAACCAGGGTCTGAACATGCGCGACTCCGGGCTGGATATCTCCTACGCCCTGCGCAAGGCCGCCATCACCGAGAAGCGCGCCTCCTGGCAGAAGGCTACCGACAACGGCTTCGCGGTCGGCACCTATGAAGAGCTGATCCCGACCGCCGATCTGGTGCTGAACCTGACTCCGGACAAGCAGCACTCCGACGTCGTGAAAACCGTGATGCCGCTGATGAAGCAGGGCGCCGCATTGGGTTACTCCCACGGTTTCAACGTGGTGGAAGAGGGTCAGCAGATCCGCTCCGACATCACTGTCGTGATGGTTGCGCCCAAGTGCCCGGGCACCGAAGTTCGTGAGGAGTACAAGCGCGGTTTCGGCGTGCCGACCCTGATCGCCGTTCACCCGGAGAACGATCCCAAGGGCGAAGGCATGGCCATCGCCAAGGCGTGGGCCTCTGCCACCGGCGGTGACCGTGCCGGGGTGCTGGAGTCCTCCTTCGTGGCGGAAGTGAAATCTGACCTGATGGGCGAGCAGACCATCCTCTGCGGCATGCTGCAAGCCGGTTCCCTGCTCTGCTACGACAAGCTGGTTGCCGAAGGCACAGACCCGGCCTACGCCGGCAAGCTGATCCAGTTCGGCTGGGAGACCATTACCGAAGCCCTGAAACAGGGTGGCATCAGCCTGATGATGGACCGTCTCTCCAACCCGGCCAAGCTGCGCGCCTTCGAGCTCTCCGAGCAGCTCAAGACCTTGATGCGCCCGCTGTTCGAGAAGCACATGGACGACATTATCGCCGGTGAGTTCTCCCGTGGCATGATGGCCGACTGGGCCGAAGACGATGCCAAGCTGTTCGGTTGGCGCGAAGAGACCGGCAAGTCTGCCTTCGAAAACGCCCCGGCGTTCGCAGGCAAGATTGCCGAGCAGGAGTACTTCGACAATGGCGTGGTGATGGTGGCCATGGTCAAGGCGGGTGTCGAGCTGGCGTTCGAGACCATGGTGGCTTCCGGTATCTACGAGGAGTCTGCCTACTACGAATCCCTGCACGAGCTGCCGCTGATCGCCAACACCGTTGCTCGCAAGCGTCTGTACGAGATGAACGTGGTTATTTCCGACACCGCCGAGTACGGCAACTACCTGTTCGCCAACGCTGCAGTGCCGTTGCTGCGCGAGCACTTCATGCCGACCCTGAAAGCGGGCGATCTGGGTGCCAGCAAGGCGGAAGGGCAGAGCGTCGACAACCTGGCGCTGCTGGCTGCAAATGAGGCGACCCGCAACCACCCGATCGAAAAAATCGGCCAGGTACTGCGTGGTTATATGAAAGACATGAAACGCATCGCCGTTGGCGGTTAAGCCGGCATCGGGCTGGATGATGAAGGGGCGGGGATGACGATCCCCGTCGCCGGTCGGACTGGACACCCGACCGGCCCGCCAGAAAACCCAGCCCGACAGCCATAAATAAAAAAGCCCCGCTCATCGAGCGGGGCTTTTGCATTCAGAAAGGCCCGATAAATCAGGCTTTCCACGCTTTCCAGGTGTTGATCAGACCGTTGGTGGAGCAGTCGTGGCTGGTGACAGCCTCGTTGTTGCCCAGCTCCGGCAGGATCTTGTTGGCCAGCTGTTTGCCCAGCTCCACGCCCCACTGGTCGAAGCTGAAGATGTTCCAGATTGCGCCCTGTACGAAGATCTTGTGCTCGTACATGGCGATCAGGGCACCCAGGGTTTTCGGGGTCAGGCTCTTGAACAGGATGGAGTTGGTCGGGCGGTTGCCTTCGAACACCTTGAACGGCACCAGATCCTTGACCTGCTCCAGGGTTTTGCCTGCAGCCAGGAACTCGGCTTCGACCTCTTCCTTGCTCTTGCCGAAGGCCAGCGCCTCGGTCTGGGCGAAGAAGTTGGCCAGCAGTTTCGGGTGGTGGTCACCGATCGGGTTGTGGCTGATGGCCGGCGCCAGGAAGTCGCAGGGGATCAGCTTGGTGCCCTGGTGGATCAGCTGGTAGAAGGCGTGCTGGCCGTTGGTGCCCGGCTCACCCCAGATGATGGGGCCGGTCTGGTAGTCAACCGGCTTGCCGTTGCGATCCACGTACTTGCCGTTGGATTCCATGTTGCCTTGCTGGAAGTAGGCAGGGAAGCGGTGCATGTACTGGTCGTACGGCAGAATGGCTTCGGACTCGGCACCGTAGAAGTTGTTGTACCACAGGCCAATCAGCGCCAGCAGCACCGGCACGTTCTGCTCATAGGAGGCAGTGGCGAAGTGCATGTCCATTTCGAAGGCGCCTTGCAGCAGGGCTTCGAAGTTCTCGAAACCGACAGACAGGGCGATGGGCATGCCGATGGCAGACCAGGAGGAGTAGCGGCCGCCAACCCAGTCCCAGAACTCGAACATGTTGTTGGTGTCGATGCCGAACTCGGCCACGGCCTTGCCGTTGGTGGAGAGGGCGGCGAAGTGCTTGGCAACGTGGGCCTTGTCACCGGCGATCTTGATGAACCAGTCGCGGGCGGTCAGGGCGTTGGTCATGGTCTCCTGGGTGGTGAAGGTCTTGGAGGCCACCAGGAACAGGGTGGTTTCCGGATCGATCTTCTTCAGGGTCTCGGCGATGTGAGTGCCATCGACGTTGGAGACGAAGTGCATCTGCAGGTGGTTTTTGTAGGGACGCAGTGCCTCGGTGATCATCACCGGGCCGAGATCGGAGCCACCGATACCGATGTTGACCACGTGCTGGATCGCCTTGCCGGAGTAGCCTTTCCACTCGCCGGAGATGATCTTCTCGCAGAAGCCCTTCATCTTGGCCAGTACGGCGTTCACTTCCGGCATCACATCCTTGCCGTCGCTCTCGATGGGGCGGTCGGAGCGGTTGCGCAGGGCCACGTGCAGTACGGAGCGGCCTTCGGTCATGTTGATCTTGTCGCCATTGAACATGGCATCGATCGCGCTGCGAAGATCGGTCTCTTTGGCCAGATCAACCAGCAACTTGAGGGTTTCTTCGGTGATCAGGTTCTTCGAGTAATCAACCAGGATGTCGCCGCCGAAGGTGAGGGAAAACTTGTCAAAGCGCTTCGGGTCCTGCGCAAAGAGATCCTTGAGTCGGGTCTCTTTGTTTGCTGCAAAGTGGGCTTCCAGTGCCTGCCAGGCCTGGGTTTGGGTTGGATTGATATTTTTCATAGGATTCCTGAAATGCCAAGTTGTGTTTGAACCTTGCAGGCAAGGTCCCGCCAAACCTTATTATCCGAGCATTATAGCGAGCCGATCGGGCGGCCCGTGTAACAGATTTTTACCGATTGTCTTTTACCGCAATGGGTCAGTGTCGGGAGCATACAACCAGAACATTGGGATTATGTGTCACGAAAGCAAGGCGGATCTTGCGCTTGCTCATGATTGGGGCCACCCCGATAGCCTGAAATTGTTTTCATCCGGTTGGCGTGGTTATGCACCGACATGGCCATGGGCTGGGGCCAGAAACGACAATGCCAGCCCGAAGGCTGGCATTGTCTGTTGCAGCAGAACCGCGATCATGCCTGCGGTTTTTGCATGTGCATCACCATCTGCGGGAAGGGGATCTCGATGCCTTCGGCATCAAAGGTCAGTTTCACCTTCTCGTGGAAGTCGAACCAGACACCCCAGTAGTCAGCGGTTTTCACCCAGGGACGCACTACGATATTGACCGAGGAGTCGGCCAGCGCGGCAACGGCGATGGTGGCTGCCGGATCTTTCAGGATGCGCGGCTCTTCGCTCACCAGACGCTCGAGGATCTGTTTGGCCTTGCGCAGGTCGGAGCCGTAGCCGATGCCAAAGGTCATATCGACGCGGCGGGTATCCATACGCGAGTAGTTGACGATGGTGCCGTTGAGGATGGCGGAGTTCGGTACTACCACCATCTTGTTGTCACCGGAGGTGAGGGTAGTGGTAAAGAGCTGAACGGACTGCACCACACCCGCGGTGCCCGCCACTTCGATAAACTCGCCCGCCTTGATGGGGCGGAAGATGATTAGCAGGAAGCCGGCAGCGAAGTTGGAGAGCGAGCCTTGCAGCGCCAGACCGATGGCCAGACCGGCGGCACCGATAATGGCGACGAAGGAGGCTGTCTGCACGCCGACACGGCCCAGCGCGGCGATCACCACGAACACCAGAATGGCGTATTTGAGGATGCTGCCGACGAAGTGGGTGACTGTGGTGTCCAGCTTGCGGGCCTGCATCACCTTGACCACGCCACCGCTGATGAGGTTGGCGGCGATATAGCCGACCAGCAGGGTCAGCAGGGCGGCGGCGATATTGACGCCGTATTCGATCAGCAGTCCCTGATTATTGACCAGCCAGGTCTGCGCTTCGGTAATGATTTCGGGTTCCATAGGATGTCCTGTCAGGTTCTAAAAGGTTTATGGTGGATAAATCTAACACCGCAGCGCGACAGTACGGGTCGCATCTGGTACTTCTTTTCTGCCATAAAAACCTGACACAAAAAAGGAGGGAGGCCAAAGCCTCCCTTCTTTTTGCTGAATGATGCGAAAAAACCATCAGCTCTGCAGCAGCTGGCTGCGGATAAATTGCCACTGATCTTCGAAACCGGCGGTCGGCTTGAGCTTGAACTCGGAGCGCACGAACTGGCTGATGCGGCCTTCGGTGTAGGCCAGCAGCAGATTGGCCAGCATAGTCTCGTCGAGCTGGAAGCCCTGACCCTCGCGCAGCCGCTTTTCGCGCAGCACCTGCTTGATCTGGGTCTCCAGCTTGTCGAACAGGATGCTGATGCGATCCCGCAGCCGATCGTGCTCGCCCAGCAGGGCGTCGCCATTGAGGATGCGGGTGATGCCGGGATTGCGCTCGGCGAACACCAGCAGCAGCTGCAGGATATGGTGACAGCGCGCCATGGTGTCCTTCTCTTCCGCCATGATCAGATTGACCCGTGACAGCAGGGAATCCTCGATAAAGTCGATCAGCCCCTCGAACATCCGCGCCTTGCTGGGAAAATGTCGATAGAGGGCTGCTTCAGAGACGCCGACCTCGGCCGCCAGACGGGCCGTGGTGATGCGCTGACCCGGACTGGTTTCCAGCATATGGGCGAGCGCCTGCAGGATCTGATCGCGCCGACTCTGTTTCTGATTACTGCTTGCCATGGATTCCCCTAAAAAAACAATGGCTTGATTCTGTTATTAAGCACCACCCATCGGGCTGGTGTGGTCTGTTATTGGCGACCAGAAGAACCAAAACCGCCTTCACCCCGTTCGCTCTGATTGAACTCATCGACCAGTTGGAAGCTGGCCTGAACTACCGGCATGATCACCAGCTGGGCGATGCGCTCGCCGGGTTGCATGGTGAACTCATCCTTGCCGCGGTTCCAGACCGAGACCATCAGCTGACCCTGGTAATCGGAATCGATGAGACCGACCAGGTTGCCCAGCACGATGCCGTGCTTATGGCCGAGGCCGGAGCGGGGTAGGATGGTGGCACACAGACCCGGATCCTGGATGTGAATGGCCAGACCGGTCGGCACCAAGGTGGTATCGCCCGGAGCCAGAGTCAGCGGCGCATCCAGCAGTGCGCGCAGATCCATGCCGGCAGAGCCCGGTGTTGCGTAGGCGGGCAGCGGGAACTCGGTACCGATACGGGCATCCAGAATCTTCAGTTCAATTTGTGTAGTCATGAATCGCTTTTTCAGTTGGATCTTGTATTGGCGCCCCTCTTGGCAGGCGGGGCGCCGTGAGTCTTGTTCTTTCGGGACGCTCAGTGCCGGTAGTGGTGCGCAATCAGGGCGATCAGGTGACGGGCCAGCGTCAGCTTGTCGGCCAGCGGCAGCGGGGCCTGGCCCCCTTGCCAGAACACGGTCAGGGCGTTGTCATCGGCGTTGAAGCCTTGCCCCTCGCGGGACACATCGTTGGCGGCGATCATGTCCAGCCGCTTACGCTGCAACTTGTCGAGGGCGTATTGTTCCACATCCACGGTTTCGGCGGCAAATCCGACGGTGAAGGGTTTGTCTGAAAGGGCACCGACGGCCGCGATGATGTCGGGGTTTTTCACCAGCTTCACCACCATCTGGTCGTTGTCGCCGGTTTTCTTGATCTTCTGGCTGGCCACCTGCTCAGGACGATAGTCGGCCACCGCGGCGCAGCCGATGAAGAGGTCGCACTCGCCCACCCGGCTCATCACCGCCTGATGCATCTGCTCGGCGCTCTCGACATCGATGCGGGTGACTCCAGCAGGTGTAGCCAGTGTCACCGGGCCGCTCACCAGCGTCACTTCGGCACCCGCCTCATGGGCGGCGCGGGCGATGGCGTAGCCCATCTTGCCGGAGCTGTGGTTGCTGATGTAGCGCACCGGATCGAGCGCCTCGCGGGTCGGGCCGGCGGTCAGCAGTAGCTTGACACCCGCCAACAACGGCTCGGCGGCCAGCTGCTGGCAGCAGCGCTCCACCAGTTCGAGGGGGTCCAACATCCGCCCCGGGCCTACATCGCCACAGGCCTGGCTGCCGGCATCCGGCCCCCACAGCAGAATGCCGCGGCTGGCCAGGGTCTTGAGGTTAGCTTGGGTCGCGGCGTTGAGATACATCTGCTGGTTCATGGCGGGTGCCAGCGCGATGGGCGCCGGAGTGGCCAGACAGAGGGTGGTCAGCAGTTCATCGGCCATGCCTGCTGCCATCCGCGCCATCAGGTTGGCACTGGCGGGGGCGATCAGTACCAGATCGGCCCACTTGGCCAGCTCGATATGGCCCATGCCCGCTTCGGCAGAGGGATCCAGCAGGCTGTAGGCTACCGGATGACCGGAGACCGCCTGCAGGGTCAGCGGGGTGATGAACTCCTTGGCGGAGCGGGTCATCACCACCCGCACTTCGGCGCCCTGATCTTTCAGGCGGCGTACCAGCTCGGCACTCTTGTAGGCGGCGATACCGCCACTGACACCCAACAGGATGCGTTTATCGGCCAATCTCATCTGCTGTTTCTCTATCCGGCTCATTCTGACTGGTCGGCTAAGATACCACAGGCAATGGATGACGACAGGGGTTGGCATCAAGGGGTGTGGTCGGGCGCGCGCAATTTTTTGCTATGTTTTTTCTCAACAGGGATGAGGGAGAGACAAATGAGCATCAAAGAGTGGCCGGAAGATGAACGCCCCAGAGAGAAGCTGCTGCGTCAGGGGCCTGCGGCGCTCTCCGATGCCGAGCTGCTCGCCATCTTTCTGCGCACTGGCGTCAATGGCCTGAGTGCAGTGGATCTTTCACGTAATCTATTGAATCAATTCGGCTCTTTGCGCAGCTTGCTGGGCGCGGATCAACGGGCATTCTGCGAGGCGCACGGCCTTGGCCCGGCCAAATATGCCCAGTTGCAGGCGGTGCTGGAGATGGCCAGACGCCATCTGGCCGAGCAGCTGCAACGGGGTGATGCGCTCACTTCGCCCCAGTTGACCCGGGACTATCTGCAGGCTCAGCTGCGGGATCGGCCCCGCGAGGTGTTTGCCCTGCTGTTGCTCGACAATCAGCACAGAGTCATTCAATTTGTTGAGCTTTTTTTCGGCACCATCGACTCGGCAAGCGTCTGGCCAAGAGAAATCGTGCAGATCGCGCTCAAACATAATGCAGCCGCGGTGATTCTGGCGCATAATCACCCGTCCGGCGTCGCCGAGCCCAGTAGGGCCGACCGCCAGATCACGGGTCGGATCACGGCCGCTTTGGCCCTGATCGATATCAGAGTGCTGGATCACTTGGTGATCGGTGATGGCATCACGGTTTCTTTTGCCGAGCGCGGTTGGCTATAACTGTGCTCTGGCACCGTATTAGTTGATCTTTGATCACGGATGCTGTATAAAATGCCGCCTTCTGTTTGCCCCGCAATCGAAGGCCAGCGGGGCAGATATTTGCTCGAGCAATGAAGTAAGATTTGGAGAGACTGACATGTCTAGAGTATGCCAAGTAACCGGCAAGCGCCCGGCAGTTGGTAACAACCGTTCGCACGCTAACAACGCCACCAAGCGTCGTTTCCTGCCGAACCTGCACACTCACCGTTTCTGGGTTGAGAGTGAAAAACGCTTCGTAAGCCTGCGCGTATCCGCAAAAGGCATGCGTATCATCGACAAGCGTGGCGTTGAAGTGGTTCTGGCTGAACTGCGCGCCAGCGGTGTTAAGGTATAAGGAATTAGATCATGGCTAAAGGTATTCGCGAGAAAATTCGCCTGAACTCCAGCGCCGGTACTGGTCACTTCTATACCACTACCAAAAACAAGCGCACCATGCCCGAAAAAATGGAGATCAAAAAGTTTGATCCCGTTGTTCGTCAGCATGTGATCTACAAGGAAGGCAAAATCAAGTAATTACTTGATGCTGCATTCCCAAAAACCCGGCTTCGTGCCGGGTTTTTTTATGCGCCGAATTCAGTACACTGCCGGTTCAAAGGGAGGCTTGCCATGTTCAAATTGAGCCGCAAAGGCTGGAATAACGTGATCATTGTGGTGGTGCTGCTCGTGATCACCCTGTTGCATCGTATGGAGACTGCCCAGCAGGAGAACAGCGCCAAGCGGGCTCGCTCCTTGCTGCCGGATGCGTCTGTGGTGCTCACTTGGCAGGGACCGAGCTGGCAGATTGAGCGGATCGGTCAGGGCTGGCGCAGCATGCCGGATCTGGGGCTCGACACAGCGCAGCTGGATGCCCGTCTGGCGCGCTGGCAGAGCTGGTTGCTGCCCCCCGGCGAGGTGGTGCGCGGCACCCCGGTGGCCATCAAGGTGTGGATTGCCGGCCAGAACGATCCGGTCGAGATCGGCCTCTATCAGAACAGCGGCCAATATGGTGCCCAGTTGCCCTCCGGTCTCTGGCTCGCCCTAACTGCCGAACAGTATCGCGATCTGTTGCGTCCTGCCCCCTGAGTTCCTTTTCCTTGCGAGGTGCACATGCCCGAATTGCCAGAAGTTGAAGTCAGTCGTCAGGGGATCTCCCCCTGGCTCACCGGTATCAAGGTGACGCGCGTGGTGGTGCGGGATGGCCGCCTGCGCTGGCCGATCCCCGGTGAAATTCAGGAGCTGGTGGATCTCACCATCCATCGGGTGCGTCGCCGTGCCAAATACCTGCTGCTGGAGACCGATTTCGGCACCGCCATCCTTCATCTGGGGATGTCCGGCAGCCTGCGGGTGCTGGATATCGGCACCCCGGCCGAGAAGCACGACCACGTGGATATCGAGCTGGAGAATGGCAAGCTGCTGCGGCTCAACGATCCGCGCCGCTTCGGCGCCCTGCTTTGGACCCGGGAACCGGCCGAAGCCCATGCGCTGCTCGTCAAGCTGGGGCCAGAGCCGCTCACCGATGCCTTCAGTGCTGATTACCTGCAGGGGCGTGCCAAGGGGCGCAGCACCGCCATCAAACAGTTCCTGATGGACAATCAGGTGGTGGTCGGGGTGGGCAACATCTACGCGAACGAGGCGCTCTATGCTGCCGGCATTCACCCCAAACGGGCGGCGGGCAATATCAGCGCCGAGCGGCTGGGAACCCTGGTGGCCGAGATCAAGCGGGTGTTGGCCGAGGCTATTCGCCAAGGTGGCACCACTCTCAAGGATTTCACCAGTGCCGATGGCAAGCCGGGCTATTTCGTGCAGCAGTTGCAGGTTTACGGTCGTGGCGGTCAGCCCTGTTTCCACTGTCACACCCTGCTGACCGAGACAAGAATGGGCCAGCGCACCACGGTTTTTTGCAGTCATTGCCAGCGCTGAGCGCACTTTTCGCCCCGATCCGGGGGAAGTTGTAACAGCGTATTTCCACTCTGTTGAAGATTTGCACAGCTGTCACTAGTATCCCGACCGTTCAGGCGGTTTGAGAATATAAAAATGACAGTTAAATCAATAGACTGGGAATATTTATCCCGGCAGGAGCGCTATTGCGCAAAATCCATGGCCCGCTTCCTCTACCCCGAGGGATGTGACCGGAAAACCTTCAATCGCGGCAAGTTCGTGCTGCGCAGCCTGCTCTATCGCAAGTCGCTGAGCCGGGTCTTCAACCTGTTTCAGTGCGACTCGCTCAAGGCGCTGCCAGCGGTCTATCCCGAGCTGCTCGACAAGCCGATGCGCCCCTATCGCTTCGCCTGTGCCAGCGCCCGTGAGCGGGCCGAGATGCTGGAAAATCACTACCGTTTGCTGCTGGAGTGCTACCCGCAGCTGATCAATCCCCTCTATCTGGGCGAGGGGATCGAACTTGGGCACTATCCCCAGAGCGGCTGCCGCATTCTGCTGCGCCACGATGGCACCTTCCGCCGCGAGGCCGAGCTGGCGCTCTCTATCGTCAACGGAGAGGGGCTGCGCCTCTACAGCTGCGCCTTTTCGCTGGCGGGCAGCGTGGATCGTTTGATTCTGATGATCGGCTCCATGCAGGGGCCGGAGCCTGCGGTCGACAATGCCCAGGATCGGGTGCGCGAGCTGACCAAAGAGGGGCACGGCCTGCGGCCCAAATCCCTGCTGGTGCAGCTGGTGCTGCAACTGGCGCAGAGCATGGGTGCGGCGGAGGTGCTGGCGGTGCGCAAACGGGCTCACGTGTTTCAGGCCAAGCGCTACAGCAGCAAGCAGAAAGCCAATTTGCAGGCCGATTATGACGAGCTGTGGCAGGAGTTCGACGCCCGGGATGTGGATGCCAACTTCGTCGCTCTGCAAGCCCAGCCGCGCAAGCCGCTGGAGGAGATCGCCTCCAAGAAGCGGGCCATGTACCGGCGCCGCTACGAGTGGCTCGATCTGCTGGTGCAGGAGATGAATGAGCGGTTTGCCCGTCAGTAACCGGCAAGCAGGCTGGCCTCTCCATGCGAGAGAGAAACAACAAGGGCTACCCGCGGGTAGCCCTTGTTCGTTGTTGCCGTCGGGAATGGCCAGTGTGGAAGGGGATCACCCTTTCTGTTTGGCTGCGATGGCCTGGGCCACCACGGGATCGACAAACTGACGAATGTCGCCACCGTGCAGCGCCACCTCTTTCACCAGGGTGGAGGAGATAAAGGAGTTCTCCTCGGCTGGGGTGAGGAAGACGCTCTCCAGCTCCGGCATCAGGCGGCGGTTCATGTTGGCCAGCTGGAACTCGTACTCGAAGTCGGAGACGGCGCGCAGGCCGCGGATCAGCACGTTGGCCTGATGCTCTTTGGCAAAATCGACCAGCAGCCCGGAGAAGCCCACCACCTTGACGTTGGGAAGCGTGCTGGTCACTTGCTGGACAAGCTGGACACGTTCTGCCAGATCGAACAGCGGGCGCTTGCTCGGGCTGTTGGCGACCCCGACCACCACCTCGTCAAACAGCTTGGCGGCGCGGCCGATGAGATCGGCGTGGCCATTGGTAACGGGATCAAATGTCCCGGGATAAATCACCCTGGTAGTCATCTTTGTGGTCCTGCAACCTGGAAATTTGGTCGCATTATAAGGTCGTCGCTTGAGAATAGCAGTGCATCAGGCAAGAATACGCCATCGCGCATCAAGCCTCCTTGCATTGGTGACAGGGAGCAAAGGGATTTTTTATGAAACGTATTCTGGTCGTTCGCAATGACAAGATTGGTGACTTCATGCTGGCGTGGCCTAGCTTCGCCATGCTCAAAGGCTCCATGGAGTGTCATGTGACTGCCCTGGTTCCGGCCTACACGGCGCCGCTGGCCCGGCTCTGCCCCTGGATTGACGAGGTGATCATCGATCCGGGCGTGCGTGCCGACAAGGAGCAACAGCGAGCGCTGCTGGCGCGGATCAAGGCGGCTGCGTTCGACGCGTCCATCTGCCTCTTCTCCAACTCCCGCAACGCCATGCTGGTGTGGAAGGCGCACATCCCTTACCGGCTGGCGCCGGCGACCAAGCTGGCGCAGGTGCTCTACAACCAGCGACTGGTGCAACGCCGCTCCCGTTCCCAGAAGCCGGAGTCCGAGTACAACCTGGAGCTGATCCGCCGCTTCCTGACCGACCATCAGGTCGCCGTGGTGGAGCCCAAGACCCCCTTCCTGCGGTTCGATGACGAGACCCTGCTACAGGTGCGCGAACAGCTGGCGGCCAAGCTCAAGCTCGATGCCAGCCGCCCCTGGCTGATGGTGCATGCCGGTAGCGGCGGTTCGGCCAACAACCTCTCCATCGAGCAGTATGCCCGTATCATCATCAAGCTCAATCAGGCCTGCCCCGAGCTGCAGTGCGTGCTGACCGCAGGCCCGGGCGAGGAGAAGATGGCCGAACAGCTGGCGGCCGAGTTGCTGGCCCACGGTGGCAACGGCTGGATCTATCGCTCCAGCGATGGTCTGCCGATGTTCTGTCAGGTGTTGGCTAACGCCGCCCTGTTCGTTGCAGGCAGTACTGGCCCGCTCCATATCGCCGGCGCGCTCGATGTGCCGACCATCGGTTTCTTCCCGATGCGCCGCTCCGCCACTCCGCTGCGCTGGAAGCCCCTCAACAGCGAAGGGCGTCACCTCGCCTTCAGCCCGCCGGAGGATAGCGACCATCCTGAGGATATGAGCCAGCTCGATCCCAAGACCATGGTGCCGGTGATGGCCCGCTGGGCGGCGCCTTTCTGGCGAAAATAACGTATGCAGCAATGCAAACAGGGCCCCGGGGGGCCCTGTTTCGTATGACGGTTATTCCGGCTGCTGCGGTTGCTGGCGCACCCAGAGGTCGGCGTATTTAACGAAGGTAGAGTGGGCGGAGAGGATCGCCAGCAGCAACCCCTGCTTGCCATCGAGGAAGCCCGCTTTGAGCAGGTACATCTTGAGGAAGCAGCCAACAGCATGGATCAGCCCCTGACTGAGGGAGCCCTTCTTGCCGCGGGCGGTGCGCTGATCGGCCCAGGCACGGGCATAACCGGCGGATTTCACCAGATAGTGCTCCAGATCCCGATAGGTGAAGTGGAGCAGGTCACCATGAATGTTGACGATCTTCATGTTGGCCCGTACTTCCACCTTTTCGTGCACCAGCGCCTCGTTGTAGCTGGTGAGTGCCTTGGGATAGAGGCGCAGCACCCGATCCGGATACCAGCCACTGTGGCGGATAAAGCGGCCAAACACCCAGGAGAGGCGCGGGATCGAGTAGATGGTATCGCTGGCCGGATTGGCCATCACGTTGGCGATGGCGGTTTTCAGCTCGGGAGTGAGCCGCTCGTCGGCATCCAGCCACAGCACCCAGTCGGACTGCACGTGGGACTGGGCCAGTCGGCGCTGTTTGCCAAAGCCCGGCCACTTGGCATTGACGAAGAAGCGGGCGCCAAACTCGGCGGCAATGGCCGGGGTCTCGTCCTGACTGCCTGAGTCCAGAATGACGATCTCGTCCACCAGTCCGTCGAGGGAGGCGAGGCACTTGCGCAGGTTGTCGGCTTCATTCTTGACGATCAGAACGGCAGCCAGAGTCGGTTTTTTCACGAATGTGGGCTCACGGTTATTGCCCGGCTGGCGGGACATGCTCGAATTGGCGCCCATTCTAGCCTAAAAGCGTGGCCGGGGCATGACCCGGGTGGCGGCTGGCCGAGGCGACTACCAAGGATCTTCTGTTATTTATCCGACCATTCTTGGGGCATAATCTCGCCCAGTGATGATTAACCGCCGGGCCAGACCCGAGAGAAGACGCGTAATGAAAATATTGGTGATCGGCCCCTCCTGGGTCGGCGACATGGTGATGTCCCAGAGTCTCTACAAGGCGATCAAGGCCAACCATCCCGAGTGCGAGTTGCACGTGATGGCCCCCGCCTGGTGCTGCGCCCTGCTGGAGCGGATGCCGGAGGTGGACAAGGCGATCACCATGCCCCTCGGCCACGGTGACTTCAAGCTGGTGGCGCGCCGCCGCCTCGGCAAACAACTGGCGGCCGAGAAGTACGATCAGGCCATCGTTCAACCCAACTCCATGAAGTCGGCGCTGATCCCCTGGTTTGCCCGCATTCCGGTGCGTACCGGCTGGAAAGGGGAGCACCGCTTCGGCCTGCTCAACGATATGCGCAGCAACAAGTCCGCTTTCCCGCTGATGGTAGAGGGCTATCTGGCGCTCGCTTATCCCAAGGAGCAGATGAAGAGCCGGGCCGATATTCCGACCATTCCCCACCCCTCTCTCCACGTCGATCTGGTCAACCAGAGCAAGGCTCTGGAGCGACTGGGGCTGGATCGCGCCCGCCCGGTGCTGGTGCTCTGTCCCGGTGCCGAGTTTGGCCCGGCCAAGCGCTGGCCGGAGGGGCACTACGCCGTGGTGGCTCAGCAGCATCTGGACGAAGGGTGGCAGGTGTGGATCTTCGGCTCCAACAAGGATGTACCGGTAGCCAATACCATCCGGGAGCGGGTCAACCTGCTGACTCGCCCCAACTGCCACGTGCTGGCGGGCAAGACCAGCCTGCACGAGGCGATCGATCTGATGGCGCTGGCCAGCCGGGTCATCTCCAACGACTCCGGCCTGATGCACATCGCCGCCGCTCTCAACCGGCCGCTGGTGGGCGTCTATGGCTCCACCTCGCCGCTCTACACCCCGCCGCTGGCGGATCGGGTCGAGATCGTTCACACCGACATCGAGTGCCGCCCCTGCTTCAAGCGCACCTGCAAGTTTGGCCATCTCAAGTGCCTGATCGACCTGGCGCCGGAGCAGGTGGTCGATGCCTGCAAGAAGCTGGAGCAGAGTCAGTAAGATGCCCTACCGTCTGCTCTACAACCTGCTGATCCATCTGGGATTGCCGCTGGCGCTGCTGGCCCTCTACAAGCCGAAGAAAGGCAAGCCCGGCTTTGGCAAGCGCTGGGCCGAGCATCTCGGGCGGCTGCCAGCTACCGGACAGGAGGCGCCGCTCTGGATCCATGCGGTGAGCGTGGGGGAGACGCTGGCCATCACGCCGCTCATTCGCGCCCTCAAAGCGGAGCGGCCCGATCTGCCGATCCTGCTCACCACCACCACCCGCACCGGTGCCGATCAGGCTGCCAAGCTGGGGGATCTGGTGATCCATCGCTACGCGCCGCTCGACTACCCCTGGGCCATTGCCGCCTTTCTCGACACCTTCAAGCCGCGCGCGCTCTGGGTGATGGAGACCGAGCTGTGGCCCAACTGGCTGGCCGCTTGCGAGGCGCGCCACCTGCCGGTGACCATCATCAACGCCCGCCTCTCCGAGCGTTCCTGCCAGCGTTATGCCCGTTTCCACGGCGCCTTCGATGCCCTGAGCCGGCCGCTGACTCATCTGCTCTGTCAGCATCAGGATGACGCAGACCGCTTCGCCCGCCTCGGCATCGATCGTTCGCGGCTGGCGGTGACCGGCTCCATCAAGTTCGATATCCAGTTTGGTGACGAGGTGCAGGCCAAGGGGCGCGCCCTGCGCCAGCAGCTGGGAGCCGAGCGGCCGGTCTGGATCGCCGCCAGCACCCATCTGGGTGAGGACGAGCAGGTGCTGGCCGCCTTCGATCTGCTGCTCAAACGCCATCCCGACGCGCTGCTCATTCTGGTGCCGCGCCACCCCGAGCGGTTCGACCGGGTGGCCGAGCTGTGTGCCCCTTATGGCTGCGTGCGGCGCACTGATGGTGCTTCGGTGAGTGCGGAGGATAAGGTCTATCTCGGCGATACCATGGGCGAGCTGCCGCTGATGCTGGCGGCGGCCGATGTGGCCTTCGTCGGCGGCAGTCTGGTGAAGATCGGCGGTCACAACCTGCTGGAGCCGGCGGCCCTCGGCAAGCCCTGCCTGACCGGTCCCGCCTACTTCAACTTCAGCGACATCACCCGCCAGCTGGTGGCTCAGGGGGGCGCCGCCATCGTGGCCGATGCCGCCGAGCTGGGCGAGCAGGTGAGCCAGCTGTTTGCCGACGGCAACGCCCGCCGCGAGATGGGGGAGCAGGCCCGCGCCGTGGTGCTGCGCAATCAGGGTGCGCTGGCGCGCACTCTCTCGCACTGCCTCACTGCGTTGGAGAACGACTGAACCCATGATGAGCACCGCACTGGCTCTCGATTTTCAACTGCAAAAGCGTCAAAGCAGCTGATCCCCGTTTCACACGTCATCAAAGAGGCAACCATGTTCAAGGCTCTGTTACTGGAAAACCAAGACGGCAAGACTGTTCCGACTCTGACCCGGCTGGCCGAGAGCCAGTTGCCGGAAGGTGAAGTGCGGGTAGCGGTCGCTTACAGCTCCATCAACTACAAGGACGGGCTGGCCATCACCGGCAAGGGCAAGATAGTGCGTCAGTGGCCGCTGGTGCCCGGCATCGACTTCGCCGGTACCGTGCTCGAGTCTGCCGACAGCCGCTATCAGCCCGGCGACAAGGTGGTGCTGACCGGTTGGGGCGTGGGCGAAGGGCACTGGGGCGGTATGGCCGAACAGGCGCGGGTCAAGGGGGACTGGCTGGTGCCATTGCCCGCCGGGCTGGATGAACGGCAGGCCATGTGCATCGGTACCGCCGGTCTCACCGCCATGCTCTGCGTGCTGGCACTGGAAGAGGCGGGTATTACTCCCGCAAGTGGCGAGGTGCTGGTCACCGGTGCGGCAGGCGGTGTGGGGGCCACCTCGGTCGCCCTGCTGGCGGCCCTTGGCTATCAGGTGGCGGCGCTGACCGGTCGTCCCGAAGAGCAGGGCGCCATGCTCACTGCGTTGGGTGCCAGCCGCATCGTGCCGCGCAGCGAACTGCTGGTGCCCGCCAAACCGCTGGAGAAGCAGCTGTGGGCCGGTGCCATCGATACCGTCGGCAGTCAGGTGCTGGCCAAGCTGCTGGCCCAGATGAACTATGGCGGCGCCGTGGCGGCCTGTGGGTTGGCGGGTGGCTTCGATCTGCCGACCAGTGTGATGCCCTTCATCCTGCGCAATGTGCGGCTGCAGGGGGTCGATTCGGTGATGTGCCCGTTTGAACGTCGTCAACTGGCGTGGCAGCGACTGGCACGGGATCTGCCCGCCAGCTTCTTTGAACAGGCGGTTACCGAGATTGGGCTGGAGCAGGTAGTGGAGGCCGCCGAGGCCATCACGCAAGGCCAGATCGCCGGCCGGACTCTGGTCAAACTTTGAGCTCTCTCTGACTGGCGAGCCCGACAATTCCGGATAAAATTGGAGTGCGGGTGAACTATCCAAGGAGAGTGAAGATGGGTGGACACAAGCCGGATTACGACTCCTCTGATGATGATTGGGAGCCGGATTCCTGGGAAGAAGAGCTGGATCAGTGGGAAGATGAAAGCTGGCAGGATGATGACACTTTCGATGACCAGTGAACCACGGCATTGAACGAACAGGCGGGCTTTGGGCCCGCCTGATTTTTTTTGCCGCGCTCACACGGCTGAGCGTTCGTCCTTGGTCAGGGGCGGGGCGCTGGGTAGAATGAACTGCCCAAATGACGCTCAAGGATGACTATGCGACTCACCATCATATTGTTGGCTACCCTGCTGGGTGGCTGTGTTTCCAACGATGATCCCTGCGAGAAGGTGTGGAGTGAGGTGGGGGAGGCGGATGGCAAGCTGGGCTTCACCACCGAGCGGGTCGAGTTCCATCAGGGTCAGTGTGGCAAGAAGGTAGATGCCGAACTGTGGAAGCAGGGACATCAGAAGGGATTGGCATGGTATTGCCGCCCCGAGCACCTCTATCTGGCTGGCCGCTCAGGCGAGGAGTATCGCGGCGTTTGCCCGAATGATACCCAGGCGCGCAGATTGTTCGAACAGGGGCGTCAGGGGTGGACCGATCAATAATGCCCTGACAGGGAGGGGCGTTACTCCTCTTTCAAGCGCAGCGGTTGGCAGAGGTAACCCTTATCATTGGCACTGCGGGCACACTTGCTGCAGACAAACTTGGGTTTGCGGACTATCTTGCGCAACGCCTTGAGATCGGTGGGGATCTCGTGACGGCGCCATTCACACAGGGTTTTGCTGCCCATAACGACTACCTCTACGACTTGACGGTCGTATTGTAATCGATTTTCATTTCGAATAAACCGGCAAAGCTCGCTTATTGGCCGATATGCCAATAAGCGATTGTTTCGGGAGGAATTACTGGTAGAGGAACTTGGTGAAGATAAGCTCGCGCACCGCTTTCTTACCAGTCTCTTTCACCAGTAGTTCATTGACGGTTGTCTCGCACTCCTTGCGCAGCTCTTCTCGGTTGGTCAGGGACTTCACTTGATCGGCATTTTTGCTGCCAATCAGACGGATGATGGCATCACGGATCAGCGGGTCATGCTGCTCCAGCAGCTTGAGATCGGCTTCGTTTTCAGCCATCAGCTCCACCGTGACCCGGATATAACCGAGGGTTTTGCTATCACTCAGGTAGTTGGTGATGATGTCGGGATCGAGCGCGTGGTAGGAGAAACCAGGCTTGGCAGCCCCCTCTGCGCCCTCGGCGGGCGGCTCATCTTCAGCCAGAGCTTGCTGCTGCAGGGCGCCACAGCTCAGTAACAACACCAGCAGAATTTTGAAGATCTTCATATAGATGGCTCATCAGCAAGAGATAACCCATTTTTGATGTTGCCATCGGGGCCGTCAAGCACGGATGTTCTTACATTTCGCTATTGATTTACGGATAATAAACCGGATTTTAACCTGAACACGGAAATCTCTGGATGGTGAAGCTGTGAAGTCCGAGTTGACTGTTCCCCTCACGCCGTTAAGCGGGTGGCTGGCCCCCGAATGTTGCGAATTGCCCGCCAGCTTGCGCCCCTGGCTGCTGGAGCCCGGCTCCATGACCCGGCGGCTGCGTCAGCACAATCGCCACTTTTCGGTGGAGTGGCTGGGCAATCACCCGGTCGCCCTTACTGCCGATGAGCAGTGGCTGGTGGATTCGTCCTCGCCGGCCGGTAC
>NZ_JBFODV010000276.1:0-8502 GCF_040908495.1 Aeromonas sp. R1-1
CGACTGAAATCACTGAGCCCCGCGGTTTTGGCATCACTTCGGGTGGTGCTGGTGAGGTTGAGATCACGTCCGGCCTTGACCGAGAGGGCGCTCTCTGCGCCAATCACGCCACCGATATTGTCGATATCGTGGCGTGCCGTGAGCGCCACTTTGTCACCCTGGATGTTGCCGAGGTTGCGCACATTCTCGCTGGTCAACTGGA
The DNA here is from genome assembly GCF_040908495.1 of Aeromonas sp. R1-1. Classification (NCBI taxonomy): domain Bacteria; kingdom Pseudomonadati; phylum Pseudomonadota; class Gammaproteobacteria; order Aeromonadales; family Aeromonadaceae; genus Aeromonas; species Aeromonas sp. R1-1. The sequence continues at coordinate 203 of NZ_JBFODV010000276.1, forward strand.
CGGCCGTGCGACCTGCGATGGTGCCCGAGTTAACCAGGTCACCTTTGATATTCAAATCCACCTGATTGGCGGCCAGCAGGGTACCGCTGCCATCCAGATCGCCCGGTTTGACCCGGACATAAAGTTGCGGCACCAACGCTCGGGTCACAGTGCCATCGGCCAGGGTGACATCGCGCTCGACCAGCCAGACGATATCGCTGGTCAGCTGCGCCATCTGTTCCGGGCTCAAGGCAATGCCTGGGCGTAACTGCCAGGCGCGTCCCACCGTCACCCCGGCATCCAGCAGGGCGCGATATTGCGTTTCGTCATCGTGGTAACCCGTCAGAAAGCGGCGACCGGTCAGCTGGGACAGCTGGTCACGCACCAGCATCTGCTCATAAAAGCCATCCCCCAGTCGCTTCTGGGTGGTGGCGGGGTCGACCGAGAGTTGCTTGAGCATGTAGTCAGAGCCCAGCCAATTGCGATAATCGGTAAAGCGCGGGTCACTCTCGACCAGATAGCCGCTGGCTGCCGGGCCTGGCTGGAACAGACTGTTATCGGGTACGGTAGTATCAGCCAACAGGGTGCGGATCACTGCCGGTGCTTGCGGGACGAGGTTATCAACCTTGTCTGATACCGTGACCGAGGGCTCATCGATTGTTGCGCCATGCACATTACCCGGGGAGGCAACCTGTTGCCCTGATACACTTGAGGGGCCATTGCTACCACCGGACGTCGCTGTTACTTCGACAATCTGACGCCCGTGCGGTGTTGTGTTAGCTGGTTGGTTGCGGCCACCGATAGTATCACCGACACCTGTGCCCGCAAGCCCTGTCACACGGTAACCACTGCTGCCGTCGGATGAATAGGAGGCTGTTTGGGCGACGTTTAATGCAATCTGTCGTGTGATGTCAGCGGGGGTGTAGGCGCCAAGGTTATCGTTGTAACGAAAAGTCCCTTTCTTGTGTCCCCTTCGTTTCCGCTTGGTGTAAGAAAACTCACTGCTTCCTTCCTCATGAATGCGGTGTATCCCGGCAGCCTGCTGATTGTGCAGATTTTGCAAATCCCCCAGCAAGGCGCCGCCCGCCAACATGTGGCTGTTGTCATTGGTCAGGTTATCTCCGCTCAGGGTGATATTGCCTCCGGCGCGGATGCGCGCCGGGTCACTTGCTTTCACCTGAGTCTCAAATTCAGAGCGAGTGACGTAAAACTTGGTATATCTCGCCAGTTTCTGGCCTGTGGCGATAACATGGTAGTTACCTCCATCACCACCATCCCAGCGAAGCTCACTCTCATCGTATTTGTTGGCCTCTCCCTCTGGCTGGATATAAATTTTGGCGGTGGGACCGGCTACTTGCACCTCCTCGGTGCGCAAATGGAGGTTACGGTTCAACAGTTGCCCGGTAGCCAGCGACAGATGGCCAAGCGACTCTATGGTGGCGCTGTCATTTTGTACCAACCCTGCGCGCCCGGTGGCTCGGTCATTGGCATCCAGGGCGCCACCGATAGCCATGTCACCCGCGCTAAATATCAGCCCATGCTCGCGGTTGGTCAGGGTCGTTGCCCCGATATCGAGCCGTTCGCGGGCTGCGATGACTGCCGCTCGCCCCCCTTCCTCGCGGTTTTGCAGGGTGTTGGCCTGAATGGCCAACTGGGCGCCATAGATGCGTCCGCTGCCCACGTTATCCAGGGTGCCTGCCTGGATGCGGGTTTGTGTGCCATCGATAAGTCCGCGGTTGGCCAAGGTGTTGCTTGCCACTACATGCGTCGTGGTCCCTTGCAGTTGCCCGCTGGCCTGGTTATCGATATCCGCCGCCTGCACAGTCAGCGATTTGGCCTGCAGGGTGCCCCGGTTGGTCAAACGACCGGCGGTGGTTATCTCAGCTTTCCCATTGGCTGAAACGTCTTGCTCATTAATAAAATCTTGCTGCATGGTCAAGGTCAGGCCGCCCTTCGAAAGCACCCGGCCATTGCCACTGAGGCTATTGGCAACCAGATTGAAGGCCCCGCCAGAAAGCAGGGTGCCTGCACGGTTGGCCACATTGCCAAGCGTCCCGGTCAAGGTATTCGCGGAGGTGATGCGCCCCTGGCTGTTATCCAGTGCGCCACCGCCTTGAATGGCGATGTGCTGGTCCGCCGCTATCTCGCCGTTGTGGTTGTCGATATGGCGGGCGGTCAGCGTGACGTGTTCCCCTTGTAGCCCTAGGGGGGAGGCATGGCTGCCCTGGGTGTCACTGTTTTGCACGGTATCTGCGTTCAGTTGCAATCCATGTCCGGCCGCCAGCAGGCCGTGCTGATTATTGGTTGTTCCTGCCAGCGCCATCTGCAGGTCCTGGCCCGCCTGTACCTGGCCATTCCGGTTATCCAGCGCCGCACCCTTGATATCGATGTGCGCTAGCCCGGTTAGCTTGCCGCTCTGATTATCCAGTGCGCCGCTTTGCACCACCACTTGTCCGTTGCCATGGATGACCCCCGCCAGGTTCAGTAGGTCGCCACTGCGTAAAGTCAGGCTGTTGCCACTGACGATGCCCCCCGCAGCACCCGAATGGCTGTTAGTCAATGCTTGACCGTGGGTATCAATATTCAGTGGCCCGGTTGATTGCAGCAGCCCGCTGTCGTTATTCAGCGCACCGCTCTTGATATCTAGCTCCCCACGCTGGCTTGCCAGAGTGCCGTGCTGGTTATCCAGTGCCAATTGCCGGGTATCTACCCGAACCTCTCTCCCGATGATGCTGCCGCCGCTATTGCCCAAACCGGCGCTGCCAACCGTGAGCAGGTCTTGCGCCTGCAATGACCCACCGCCATTGTCACTGTATCCCTGCGCATCGAGCTGCAGACTACCTTTGGCGCTGGCGATAACACCACTGACGCGGTTATCCAGACTGCCGGCGTTGATAGTGACATCACCCGCGCCAATCACGTTGCCTTCACGATTATCCAGACCCGCGCCAATGCCCACCACCATGGTGCTCGCGCTCTCGATTGCGCCATGGCGATTACCCATTGCCCCAGTGTTCAGGCGCAGTGGTCCTGTGCTGACAATCGAGCCCTTGGCGCTGTTATCGGCATGGCCATCCACCGTTAACGCCAAGCCTTGGTGGCCTGCTGTGTGTATCTTGCCGCCCTGATTGTCCAGCGCTTGTGCTCGCACGGTGGCGCTCCCTGCCAACACCAGGGAGCCATCCGTATTGGTCAGTTTGCGTGTCACATTGAGCTGGTTCTCTCCGGTACCCGCAGACAGGACTGTGCCCAACTGGTTGAGCAATTCCCCGGTCGACAGCTGTAGCGTGCCATTGGTGGCCAAGCGCCCGGCGTGGTTATTAAGGGTATCGTGCGCCCGGATATTCATCTGCTCACTGCCAGTGGCAATCACGTTACCGCCTGCCGTGAGCAGTTGGTCGGTCTCTATCTCCACTTGTCGAGCTTGTGTTGTGCTCTCTTTCAAATCGGTATGGTGTCCCTTCACACTCAGAGCACCATTACTGACAATCTTGCCTTTGGGGCCATTCAGGGTATCGGTTTTGAGGGTGAGGGCGCCGTCGCCCGCATGTTCGATGGCCCCTTCGCTGTTATCGAGCGTCTTGGCCGTTACCTGCATGTCACCCTTAGCCGCCAGCAGGCCATGCTGGCTGTTATTGACGGAGCCGTCCACGGTGAGCTGAAGTGCCCCGTCTTTGGTCGCGGCTATTTCACCGCCCTGGTTAGCCAGCTCACCGGCCGTGAGGGTCAGCGGACCGGCCGCCAACAGCTTGCCTGCCTGATTATCGAGGGTGTTGCGGGCAGTAAGTTGCAGCTCGCCGTTGTGGGCAACCACTGTACCACCGGCGTTATCAAGCGAGCCGGTATCAAGGGCGATACGCTGCGCCGAGGTGGTGCCTTGCGCCAGATTGACCGATTCACCCTTGATGCTCAGAGCACCGTTACTGACGATCTTGCCTTTGGGGCCATTCAGGGTATCGGTTTTGAGGGTGAGGGCGCCGTCGCCCGCATGTTCGATGGCCCCTTCGCTGTTATCTAGGGTGGCTGCGGTGACACTTATGCCCTCTTTGGCAGCCACCAGCCCCTGCAGGCTGTTGTCGAGGGTGGTGGTGACAGCCAGTGTCATGGCTTCCTCGCTGGAGACCAGTTGACCGCCCTGATTATCGAGTGCATTCGCGGTGACGCTCACCGGTCCATTGGCCAGCAACTTGCCATCTTTGTTGGTCATCGCGCCGCGGACGGTGAGGTGCAAAGAACCGCTGTCGGCCACCAGAGTGCCTGCAGTATTATCCAGCGTGCCGGAGTCGATGGTTATTTGTTTGGCCGAGGTAGGGCCTTGCGCCAAGGTGAGGGTGTCACCGGTTAGCTGCAGATTGCCGTTGCTGGCAATCTTGCCCTGGATGCCCTGCAACGTGGTAGTGTTGAGCGTCAACGCGCCATTGCCCGCATGTTCAATCGCGCCACGGCGGTTATCGAGCTCGTTTGCCTCAATCTTCAGGTCGCCCTGACTGGCTATCTGGCCCCCGTCACTATTATCAAGCCCATGGCTTACCGCCAAGGTGCTAAGGGCGTTGCCACTGGCGCGTATGGTTCCCCCCTTGTTGTCCATGCTCTCGGCCTGCAGGTCAATGCTGCGGGCCTCCAGGGACGCCTTGCGGTGGTCGGTCTTGCCCAGACGCAAAGTGGCAACGCCCGGGGTCGATATATGGCCACCCGAACCTTGAAGCTCGCCAGCGCGGAGGATGAGGCCTGCGTCACCGGTGTGTTGTAAGGTGCCATCGGCATTGACCAGCATCCCGACATCCAGCGTCAACGCCTCGGCATTGCTTGCCAACGTGCCATGACTGTTATCCAGCGAGTTGGTCACAGCAAGCTGTGTCTGCTGGTGACCGGCATGTTGCAGCAAGCCCGACCGGTTGTTCAGCGTGTCAGTCGACAGCGTCAGGACACCAGCCGCATGCAGCTTTCCCCCCTCATTATTTAACTGACCCAGCGCCAGGTGGGTAGCATCGTTCACCCGCAGCGCACCTTGACGGTTATCCAGATCGCCGCCAGTCACGGTCAACTGCGCGACCTCCAGTACGCCCTCTCGGTTATCGACCGACCTGGTGTCCAGGGTCATCTCGCCGCCCGCGAGCAGGCGGCCGCCATCGTTGTTGAGCGTATCTGTGATATGGAGCTCACCCTTCGCGAGCGTCGCTGCTGCGGGTTGATGGTCTGGTGTCCCGCCTTGTGCGCTATTGTCACCGTGGCTGGGCTGGGGCGGGAAGGTACCAGCACCGTCACCTCCTTGATCTAACGGACCACCCTGCTCCGACTGGGGAGTGGGGGATGTCATGGTGCTACCGAGTTTTCCTTCACGGTTACGGGTGTGGGCCGTTTGCAACGTCAATCCTTGCTGCCCCGTCTGCTCAATCATCCCCTCCCGGTTGGTGAGCGACTGCGCATGCACCGCTACCCGACGCGCATTTATCTTTCCCTTGCTGTTATCTACATCTTGCGGGGTGGTGACGAACAACTCACGCTGCGCGCTGAGTGTGCCGCTATTGGCGATGCCACCTTGAGCCTCGAGTCGAACATCGGTCATGGCTTGCAGGGTGCCACTGTTTTCCAACCGACCGTCGGCCGTGACCACCAACTCTCCCACTTGTGCGCCGAGGGTACCCGCATTACGCACACCGACACCGTGCTCGGTACCCACCATGACAATCTTTTGTGAGTACATGCCGCCCAATGCCCCCACATCCAGGGCAAAGGCTGGTTTTTCCCCCTTGGTCTCTTGTTGAGTCACGGTAGTCTGGTCTGCACTCACCTCGTTAACGCCGGTGGTCACGTGCAATTGTTTGGCCCAAAGCCCCGCATTTACCTTGACCGAGCGCGCAATCACATCGGTGTAATCTGTACTGCTGGCATCCAGCCCTTTGCCTTGTACCTCGATAGCCCCGCCCTTGACCCGGTAGCCCTCTAATGCACCATCACGCATGACTGGCGTACCGGTTGTCAGCGTTGCGCGTTGGGTGTTGATAAATCCGCAACCCTCACAGGTAATACCCGCCGGATTGGCAATCACCACTTGGGCGCGATCACCAGCGACTTCCAGGTACCCCTGCAAACGGCTGGGATCACTGGCATTGACTTCATTGAGGATGATGCGAGCCGTACCTTTGGCCAGCCACGGGTTGCCCTGTACCCAACCGCCCAGTTGGGTTTGGGTATTGGTACGCGAGTTGTTGAGAATAGCGCCTTGTTGCTCGACATCGAACTGTTGGTAGGTGTTGCGTGATACGCCTGCCGCGCTGGGCGACTGGATATTGACTTGCGGCACCCCGTTGGCCGTCTCCAGTACGGTGGGCTGCTGAGCACCCGGGGCGGTCGGGTCGGCCACAATTTGGGCCCGGGCGGGAAACGTAATGCTGACCAGCCCCAACGCCAGCGCACTGGCAAAAGCCACGGGGCGCATGCTGGCAACGCAGCGTGCACCGGTTGCTGTGGCCACACGTCCTGTACTGCTACCCCGTCGGCGGGCGATGTCAGGAACCACCTGCAGCAAGCCTAATGAGCGGTTGAAGACAATCCGATAGCAGTGCTTGTTCATGATGCCAATCCCTTAATGTCGTGCAATCTTCAGTAAGACCAATTCACGTTAAACCCGGTGGTCAACGCACTGGTCTGAAATCCTTCCGGTTTATGCAGCGGCCCGCCAACAAAGAGGTCCCAGGCAAACCCGGACATTCCACCCCGCAGACCAATCACGGCCCCAGCGAGGTCTCGTCCATTTAACCAACGGGTTGAATTACCACCGACATGGCCGTAATCCGCCCCCAGATAGACCGATTGGCCAGCCCCCAGCGCGAGCCCCAGCTCATTGCGCCATACCCAACCGCGCTCACCCATCAGGGTCAGCTCGCCATCAAAGCCACGCACGCTGTAACGCCCGCCAATGGAAAAGCGATCTTGAGGGACGAGCGGAGTCCGGTCCCACTGGGTGCGGACGTTACCGGTGTAGCGAAGTGATTGGGTTCCTAACGTAAACGGGGTCATCAGTTCCACATCGGCAGTGATGAGCGCCATGCGGGAGGTGCCTTCCCCGAACAGCTCTTCGGGGGCCGCCATGGCGTCAAATGCCCCGGTCCCTCGCCGATAACCCAGATTGCCATCCAGAGTCGAGGCCCCCAGATATTCACGGTGGGTCAGCCCCAGAGTCCATCCCCCGGTGCGACGGCGTTGCACCTCGACCTCAGTGTCATCAATAAAGTTGTCAGAGCGCCGCTTCCAGCCACTGATGTAGGCCCCGCTCTTGCGCACCGCATCGCGATACAGGACGCGAGACAAACGCACTTCCGCGTTATTGCTGGTACCGCGATAGAGGTAATGCTGGCGGGCGCCGGCCACCGTCTGCCGGTATTCATAACCACTGAGGGTGGTCCCTAACGACCAGTAGCCGTAAGGCAGGCTGTAGTGGGCGGTATAGCCACGGGTTCCCTTGTTGTTGCCATTGAACAGATCGTGATTGACGTTGATGTAGAACAGATCGTTCAGCGCAACGAGATCGTCCAGCGAGAGGGTGGCACTGCCCTGCATTTTCCCGGTTGTTTTGCTGCCCGCATCATCAAATGACGCGCTCACCCGCACCGGTGGCGAGCGTTGTTGCCAAGTAATGACCAGATCGCTCTCACCCGGTTGAGCATCGCCCCCCTCTGCGGGGGTGATCTGAATGTCGGCATCCACGGTGGGTAACCGTTTAAAATTCTCAAGCGCTTGCTCGATGTCGCGCAGGTTAAGAATGTCGCCGCGCCTGGCGGGCACCGCATTCCAGGCAGTAGCCCGTGCATTGGTATTGGGGGCAAACACGATATGTCGGACTCTGCCCGGTACCACGACCAGCGTTAAGGCGCCGTGGGTCAGATCTTGAGGGGCGGCGAGGACTCGGGTGGTGACAAAACCACGGGCCATGATGGCATTTTGGATGCGGCTCATCACGATGTTAAGGCCCTTGGTGCCCAGACAGTGTCCTTTGGCAAAGTCAGCCTCTTTGAGTGCCCAAGCGAAGGTGTCAGCGTCCGTCCCGGTAAGCTCAAACGTATTGATGGTGAAGCAGGGCGATTCGTCGGAAGGCAGCGGGGTCTGCGCAGGCATAACCGGGGCCGGGAAGCGGAGATCGGGATGGGTTTCTTGTTGTTCGCGTAGCACGCGCTCCCGCTCTTGCTGGCGTAATATTTCTTGGGCCGGGTTGTTTGCCGCTTGACTGGCGTTGTTTCCCAAATAAACCATCAAGCAGCAACTGCCCCAGCCCCTGGTGACCGCTACACTCGGGGCTTTCTGACAGGTAGACCAAGGGTATT
>NZ_JBFODV010000277.1:0-8912 GCF_040908495.1 Aeromonas sp. R1-1
CTCTCGGTGATGTTCGTGCTGCTGGCCCTCTCCATGTTCGGACTCTATACCCTGCAACTGCCGAGCGGTTTGCAAACCCGTCTCTCCGGCCTCTCCAACCGCCAGCAGGGCGGCTCAGTAGTCGGGGTCGCCATCATGGGGATGATCTCCGGGCTGGTCTGCTCCCCCTGCACCACGGCGCCGCTCTCGGGGGCGCTGATCTACGTGGCCCAGAGCGGCGATCTCTGGCTCGGCGGGGCGGCGCTCTATGCGCTGTCACTGGGGATGGGTCTGCCGCTGCTGCTGCTCGGCACCTCGGGTGGCAAGCTACTGCCCAAGGCGGGCGCCTGGATGGATGTGATCAAGCAGCTGTTTGGTTTTGCCCTGCTGGCAGTGCCGCTCCTGCTGCTGTCACGGCTATGGAGCGACCAGATTGCTACTCTCGCCTGGCTTGGCTGGGGGCTGCTGCTGTGCGGCTATCTCTATCACCACAACCAGCACCAGCCCCACTCGGTGGCCAAAAGCGTGCGCGGCTTCGTGCTGTTGCTGGCGATGATCAGCGCCGTGGTAGTGGGCAAGGATCTGCTGCAACCGGCCCCCCCTGCTGCCGTCACGGCGGATGCCGGTCAAACGGCGCCGCAGTTTATCCGCATCAAGACGCTGGATGATCTCAAGGTGCAGCTGGCCGCCGCCCGCGGCAAGCCGGTGCTGCTCGACCTCTACGCCGACTGGTGCGTCGCCTGCAAGGAGTTCGAGCACAAGACCTTCAGCGACCCGGCGGTGAGGGTGCGCTTCGGCCAGATGGTGCTGCTGCAGGCGGATGTCACCGCCAACGACGATGCCGATGTGGAGCTGCTCAACGGCCTCAATGTGCTGGGGCTGCCGACTCTCATCTTCTTCGACCGCGAGGGCAAGGAGCTGACAGGCCAGCGGGTCACCGGTTTTATGGGGCCTGCCGAGTTTCTGGGCAAACTTGATCAGCTACGCTGACCAACGGCGCCCCTGTCGACAGGCAGGGACCGCCTCATGCGTTACGCACTGATTTTTCTGGCAATCCCTTGTATATGACCGGCAGCATGGCAGAATTTGCCCTTCGATTGTCTCGCCCGTCCGGAGTTTTGATGAAAAAGTGGTTCATCCCCCTGCTAGCCCTCTGGCTTTATGGCTGCAGTGCAGGGCCCGGTGAAGAGGATATCCGCCAGCAGGTCACCGCCAAGCTGCTGGCCGAGACAGACGCCAACCTGTTCGATATCAGCGACTTCACCATCCTCGGCAAGGAGGAGCGGATGGAGGGGGTCTATCTGGTCAAGGTGAGTTACCAGCTCCACTTCAAACAGGGACTCGATCAGTTGCAGGTGTTGCACGACGAGGACCTGGTCTACGACCGGGTTGGCCCCTTCCAGCAGGAGATGGGTCTGATGGATCTCGAGCGCAAATATGGCGAGTTCGAGGCGGGCCAAGTGCTGCCGCAAGAGGCAGAGGTGTGGATGATGAAGGACGAACAGGGGTGGCGGCTGGCTGAACCGGCCCAATAAAGGGCTTTCCGCCCCTTATGCTCTGCAACGACTCTCCTGCCGTTGCCAACCAGCTCAAACCTGGGTATCGACCCGATACCCTTTTCGCTCGGCAGGTTCGTTCGGCAGCTTGCTGGCCAATCCTGACAGCACCTCCTTGAGGGTGACCCCGCTCTCTGCCGCACCACTGCTCTCCAGCAGCTTGGTCAGCTGGCTCTGCAAGGGGTTGACCGCTTCACGCTCGGCTCCTTGCTCGCTCTCTTTTTCCTGTCCGCCCTGCTGATCCAGCGTCTCCAGCAGGCGCTCCAGATCCCGCTTGAGCGGGTTCTCACTGCTGTCGGCGATGGCGAGTTTGCGCTGTTCCTGCTCTTGCCGCTGTTGTTGCTGCAATGCCAGCTGTTGCTCCTGCTGCTGTTGCAGGGAGTCCATCATGGTGTTGATGAACGCTTCCAGCGAATCCCTGATTGAAACAGTGCCACCGCCGCTGCTCTCCCCTTGCGGTGACAGCCCCAGCTCATCCAGCACAGCGCCAAGGTCGCGCACCAGGCTGTCACTGCCCGTTGATGGTGAAGTTGCAACCCTCTCCTGTGCCTGCACAGCGGGAGAACCCTGCCGTTGCGCCAGCGGGCTGAGCCCGCCTGACGCGACCACATTTATCTCCATCTTGGTCCTCCTCCCCCCGTCTCCAGCCCTTTCTCGGCAAATATTCGGCAATCTGTCAAATCCTTGCCCCTTGGCAGATAACCGCTCTCACACCTAAAAGATAGCGCCAACCGGACGAGATTGGCGCGAATGCATCTTTTGGTCTATAGGGCGGAACGATAGTGCCAACCCGCTATAAACAAGGGGTTGGCAAAAAGGGCCACGTTCAGCCATCACTGCGCAGGCTGACAATGGGGGTCAGAAGATATCCTTCATCCGGTGCCACAGCATACCCAAAGCCAGCAGCGGGGAGCGCAGCGCCGGGCCGCCGGGGAAGGTGATATGGGGCACGCTGGCAAAGAGATCGAAACCCCGGCTCTCGCCGCGGATCGCCTCGGCCACCAGCTTGCCCGCCATATGGGTGGCGTTGAGGCCGTGACCCGAATAGGCCTGGGCGTAGAATACGTTTGGGTATTCCTTCAAGCGGCCAATCTGCGGCAGCCGGTTGGCGCCGATCCCGATCATGCCGCCCCACTGAAACTCGATGGCAGTGCCAGCCAGCTCGGGGAAGACTCGCAGCATCTTGGGCAACATAAAGGCCTTGATATCCTTCGGGTCTCGCCCCGAATAGTTGCAGGCGCCGCCAAACAGCAGGCGGCCATCGGCAGAGAGGCGGTAGTAGTCGAGGGCCACGTTCTGATCGCACACTGCCATGTTTTGCGGCAGCAATCGCTGGCGCAAGCGGCGATCGAGCACCTCGGTGGCGAGGATGTAGGAGCCCGCTGGCAGCACCCGCCCCCCCAGCTCCGGATTTAGGTCGTTGAGATAGGCGTTGCAGCCGATCACCAGATAATCGGCGGTGACCCGGCCATGAGCCGTGGTCACCTCGACCTGCTTGCCGTAATCGATATGGGTCACTCTGGAGTGTTCAAACAGGGAAACCCCGAGGCTGGCGGCGGCGCGCGCCTCGCCCAGCGCCAGATTGAGGGGATGCAGATGCCCTGAGCCCATGTCGATGAGGCCGCCGATATAGCGATCCGATCCCACCACACTATGGATATCTTCCCGCGGGACCAGCTTGAGTTCGTGCTCATAGCCGAGGCTCGCCAGATGGTCGAGATCCTCCTCGAAGCCAGCCAGATGGCGCTGACGGGTCGCGAGGTCGCAGTAGCCCCAGGTAAGATCGCATTCTATCTTGAAGCGTTCGACCCGCTCGCGCACCAGCTGCACCGCCTCCAGCCCCATCAGGTCGAGTTCGCGCACCCCTTCCTCACCAATCCAGCGGGCGAACTGGCTGGTATCGTGGCCGATACCGCGAATAAGCTGACCGCCGTTGCGCCCAGAGGCGCCCCAGCCGATTCGGTTGGCCTCCAGCACCACCACCTTGTAGCCTGCATCAGCCAGGTTGATGGCGGTGTTGAGACCGGTAAAACCGCCGCCGATGATGCAGACATCCGCTTTCAGCTCGGCCTCGAGTTCCAGCCACTGCTGCGGATCGTTGCGGGTCGCGGCGTAGTAGGAGGCGACGTGCTCCTGATATCCGTTGTGCTTTCCTGCCTGCATACTCAGCATCCTGCCTTGGTTGCAAATTGTTTAATAAAATAAGCAAAGTTGTTTCGATAATACCCAGCTACGGCACGGCAAACCAGCTACCACGGATCACAGAAATGCAAAAGGCGCCCCGAAGGGCGCCTGTTCATGCAATCAAGGTGCTGTAACGAATTACAGTACGTCGATGGCGTTCAGGTCGGAGAATGCTTTCTCCAGACGAGCGATCATGGAAGTCTGACCTTCACGCAGCCATACGCGCGGATCGTAGTACTTCTTGTTCGGCTTGTCGGCGCCTTCCGGGTTGCCCAGCTGGCCTTGCAGGTAAGCTTCGTTCTTCTTGTAGAAGTTCAGCAGACCTTCCCAGGTTGCCCACTGGGTGTCGGTGTCGATGTTCATCTTCACTACGCCGTAGGAGATGGACTCGCGGATCTCTTCCAGAGTGGAACCTGAACCACCGTGGAATACGAAGTCCAGAGACTTGGCTGGAACGCCGAACTTCTCGGAAACGTACTTCTGGGAAGCGTCCAGGATGGACGGGGTCAGCTTGACGTTACCCGGCTTGTATACACCGTGTACGTTACCGAAGGAGGCAGCGATGGTGAAACGCGGGCTGATCTTGGACAGACGCTCGTAAGCGTAAGCAACGTCTTCCGGCTGGGTGTACAGAGCGGACTGATCCATGTGGCTGTTGTCGACGCCGTCTTCTTCGCCACCGGTGCAACCCAGTTCCAGCTCCAGAGTCATGTTCATCTTGGCCATGCGGGTCAGGTACTCGCAGCAGATGTCGATGTTCTCTTCCAGAGACTCTTCGGACAGATCCAGCATGTGGGAGGAGAACAGCGGCTTGCCGGTTTCAGCAAAGTGCTTCTCGCCCGCTTCCAGCAGACCGTCGATCCACGGCAGCAGCTTCTTGGCAGCGTGGTCGGTGTGCAGGATTACCGGCACGCCGTAAGCTTCGGCAACAGCGTGAACGTGCTTGGCACCAGAGATGGCACCCAGGATGGCAGCTTTCTGACCTTCCAGCTTCAGACCCTTACCGGCGGTGAACACGGCACCACCGTTGGAGAACTGAACGATAACCGGCGCTTTAACCTTGGCGGCAGCTTCCAGTACGGCGTTAACGGAGTCGGTACCAACGCAGTTTACGGCCGGCAGAGCAAAGCCGTTCTCTTTAGCGATGGCGAACACTTTCTGAACGTCATCACCAGTGATCACGCCGGGTTTTACGAAGTCGAAAATTTTCTTAGACATGTTTAATCGTCCTGTCTCGTATGCCGTTAATAAAAAATGGGGGGTTCATCATGAACCGGCACAGCGGGCACATGATAAACGAAACGGGAGGCTTTTGCCCCCCGTTCCGGGTCAATTAGGCTTTGGCGCGCTGTTCCAGAATCGCAACAGCCGGCAGTACCTTGCCTTCTACGAACTCCAAGAAGGCGCCGCCGCCAGTGGAGATGTAGGAGACTTTGTCAGCGATGCCGAACTTGTCGATGGCAGCCAGGGTGTCGCCACCGCCAGCGATGGAGAAGGCCGGAGAAGCAGCGATGGCTTCAGCGATAACCTTGGTGCCTTCAGCGAACTGGTCGAACTCGAATACACCAACCGGACCGTTCCACAGGATGGTCTTGGCGTTCATGATGATGTCAGCCAGGGCCTTGGCAGAATCCGGGCCGATGTCGAAGATCATGTCGCCGTCGGTCACGTCAGAGACGGACTTGATGGTCGCCGGAGTGGACTCGGAGAACTCGGCACCTACAACCACGTCGGTGGTCACCGGAATGTTGGTCTCAGCAGCCAGTTTCTTGGCGGTGTCGATCAGGTCGTGCTCGCACAGGGACTTGCCGACGTTGTGACCGGCAGCAGCGATGAAGGTGTTGGCGATGCCACCACCGACAACCAGCTGGTCAGCGATCTTGGAGAGGGACTCCAGAACGGTCAGCTTGGTGGAGACCTTGGAGCCGCCAACGATGGCAACCATCGGGCGCTCGGGCTTCAGCATGGCTTTGCCCAGGGCTTCCAGTTCACCCGCCAGCAGCGGACCGGCACAAGCAACAGGTGCGAACTGAGCAACACCGTAGGTGGAACCTTCGGCGCGGTGAGCAGTACCGAACGCATCCATTACAAAGACATCACACAGGGCGGCGTATTTTTTGGCCAGCTCTTCGGTGTTCTTCTTCTCGCCTTTGTTGAAGCGGCAGTTTTCCAGCACAACCAGCTCACCGGCAGCGACTTCTACGCCATCCAAGTAATCCTTGGCCAGGCGAACCGGGCAGGACAGAGCGTCTTTCAGATAGTTGACAACCGGAGCCAGGGAGAATTCTTCGTTGTATTCACCCTCGGTCGGACGACCCAGGTGGGAGGTGATCATCAGCTTGGCGCCCTTTTCCAGAGCCAGCTTGATGGTCGGCAGAGTCGCAACGATACGTGCATCGGAGGTGACCTTGCCGTCTTTTACCGGTACGTTCAGGTCAGCACGGATCAGAACGCGTTTACCCGCCAGATCCAGGTCAGTCATCTTGATAACAGACATATTCAGTCCTCTATATTTTCCAGGTAATGTTAAAAACAGTAACCTTTCGCCCGGGGCAGGCTCAGCCTGCGGCCATCATGGCCCGGGTGGTATCCAGCATCCGGTTCGCGAAGCCCCATTCGTTATCGCACCACATCAACATCTTGACGAGGTTGGCATCGCTCACCCGGGTCTGGGTACCATCAATGATGCAGGAGTGTGCATCATGATTGAAGTCTACGGAGACCAGAGGTTCTTCCGTGTAATCCAGAATACCGTGTAATGTACCTCTGGATGCCCGTTGCAGGGCTTGATTTACGTCAGTAACTGTCACTTTTTTACGAACAGTAATACTGAGATCCATCGCTGTTACATTGATGGTCGGCACCCGCACCGCGATCGCCTCAAACTTGCCGGCGAAGTGGGGCAGGATACGCTCCAGCCCCTTTGCCAGCTTGGTGTCCACCGGAATGATGGACTGACTGGCAGCGCGGGTTCGGCGCAAGTCACTGTGGTAGGCATCGATGACTTGCTGATCATGCATGGCCGAATGAATTGTCGTAATAGTACCACAATTTATCTCGAATTCTCGATGCAATGTTTCAATCACCGGCACCACGCAGTTGGTGGTACAGGAGGCGTTGGAGACGATCCGCTCCGCTCCGGTGAGGGTATGATGGTTGACCCCGTAGACCACGGTGGCATCCATATCCGCATCCGCCGGGTGGGAGAAGAGCACCTTGCCCGCCCCCGCCGACAGATGCAGCTCGGCATCGGCTCGCGAGCCGAATACCCCGGTGCAATCGAGCACCACGTCCACCCCCAGCGCCCGCCACGGCAGCTTTGATGGATCCCGCTCGGCAAACAGGGAGATGAGATCCTCCCCCACCAGCATGCTGTTGCCCGCCAGTTGCACCGGATGGTGGAAGCGACCGTGACTGGTATCGTAACGGGTCAGGTGCACCATGGCCTCGGGGGCCGCCAGCTCGTTGATGGCGACGATCTTGATGGTCTTGTCTCGCCCGCTTTCATAGAGGGCTCGCAACACGTTGCGACCGATCCGCCCGTAACCATTGATGGCAATCTTGATCATCGAGAATCCGTTTCCTTGAACCAGCAACAGGGCGGCACACCGGCCGCCCGGGAACCCCGGCTACGACAGCAGGGCCTCCTTGAATTCACCGCGGGCCAGCAGTGCGGCCCCGAATACCCCGGCACTGTCACCAAGGGCAGGAGCAATAATGGGGGCTCTGAAGCGGGGATTAAAGAGGAAGGGCAAAATTGTCTGCCGCCCGGCGCAGTAAAGGCTCTGCACATTGCCCACCCCGCCGCCGATGACGATCACATCCGGGTCGAGAATGTTGACCACATTGGCCAGCGCCTGACCAAACAGCAGGTGCAGCCGGTCGATGGTGAGCTTGGCCACATGATCGTGAGCCGTGGCGGCCGCGATTTGGGCGAGCGAGAGGCGGCGCTCGGCCTTGGCCTCGTACCAGGCCTCCAGCGCCGGGCCGCTGATCAGGGTCTCGACGCAGCCGCGTTTGCCGCAGTAGCACTCGGGACCATCGGGGGAGAGCACGTTGTGGCCCCACTCGCCGGCGATGCCGTGGTGGCCGTTGAGGATCTGGCCGTTGATGACGATGCCGGAGCCGACCCCGGTGCCCATGATGATGCCGAACACCACTTTCGCATCGGGATGGTGCTGACGCACTGCACCGAGATGGGTTTCTGCCAGCGCGAAGCAGTTGGCGTCGTTGGCGATCAGCACCGGCACGCCCAGCTTGCGCTCCAGATCCTCCTTGAACGGCTTGCCGTTGAGCTCGGTGGTGTTGCAGTTCTTCATCAGGCCGGTCTGCGGATCCCGCGCCCCCGGCGTGCCCATGCCGATGACGGTCGGGCGTTGACCAATCTTCTCGGCGCACTCAGCTACCAGCTTGGCGATCTGGCCGATCATGTGCTCATAACCGCCAGCTCGCTCGGTGGGGATGCGGTGGCGCAGAAGCACCTCGTCACCATCCAGCACCACGCATTCACACTTGGTACCACCAAGATCGATACCCCAATCCAGTGACTTGCTGCTCATCTTGCCTCCTGCACTGGCGCCACTTTCTCGTCGTTGCAGCGCCTATTTCAATGTAAAACGGGGCCTGACGGCCCCGGATTTCAAACAAACTCTTCTTCTCTCGCCCCGACCTTAGCGGCCGTGGTACTGGGCGGAGAGCTCGTGTACAGCGTTGACAAACACGCCAGCGTGTTCCGGGTTCACATCCTGATGGATGCCGTGGCCGAGGTTGAATACGTGGCCGTTGCCGTGACCGAAACCGGCCAGAATGGAGGCCACCTCTTCACGGATGCGAGCCGGGGTAGCGTAGAGCATGGAGGGATCCATGTTGCCCTGCAGCGCCACCTTGTCACCGACCCGACGCTTGGCATCGGCGATGTCGGTGGTCCAGTCCAGACCCAGCGCATCGCAACCGGTGGCGGCGATCTGCTCCAGCCACTGACCGCCGTTCTTGGTGAACAGGGTGACCGGCACGCGGCGACCGTCATGCTCGCGGATCAGGCCATCGACAATCTTGTGCATGTATTGCAGGGAGAAATCGCGGTAGTCGCGCGGGGTGAGCGCGCCGCCCCAGGTGTCGAACACCATGACCGCCTGGGCACCCGCCTTGATCTGGGCGTTGAGGTAAGCAATCACGCTGTCGGCCAGCTTGTCG
>NZ_JBFODV010000278.1:0-5951 GCF_040908495.1 Aeromonas sp. R1-1
GGGGGCGCACAGGGTAACAAATCGGGGCCTGACTGCCAAAGCGCGCGGTCAGGCCCCGATTTGGATGTGAGGAAGTTGCCGGAGCCGGTTAGCGGACGCAGGCAGGCCCGTGGGGCTGGGCCAGCATGGTGAACATGCTCTCTATCATAAAGGCGGATTCGCCCTGCAGGTCGATCCGCCCCGGAAAGTGGAGCCAGTTGATGATGTAGCCATCCAGAGTGCAGTGGAGCAGGGTGGCGGCGCGCTGCAGGTTGAGGTTGGCGGGCAGTTGGCCCCGCCGTACCGCATTGGCCAGGGTGGTCTCCAGGTCCCGAAAGAAGTTGGCGGACTGGCTGCGGATATGCTCGCGCAGTGAGATGGCTTCCCCCTCCAGCGATTCGAGATTGAACAGTATGGTGAACATCTGCCGCTGGGCCGGATTGTGAATGAAGCTGTGGAGCACCCCTTCGAAGAAGAGGCGCAGTTGCCCCAGCGGATCCGGCTCATCTGGATTGAGGCAGGCATCGAGCTGGTGGGCGAGGGGGCTGCAGAGCTCCTGCCAGAGCGAAATGAAGAGTTCATCCTTGTTCTTGAAGTGCCAATAGATGGCCCCGCGGGTCAGGTCTGCCGCCTTGGCGATGTCGGTCAGGCTGGTCTTGGCCAGGCCCTGGGAGCAGAACAGATCCAGCGCCGTGCTCATGATGTGGCAGCGGGTTTGCTGCGCCTCTTCTTTGGTTCGTCTGGCCATCGAAATTTGTGCCTCATGCAAGCAAAAAGTCACTTACATACATTTATGAATGTATGTATATTGCCTCATCTTTCGACTATTTACCAACAGGGCCCATGCGGCCCTGATTGTTCATTGACTGGCAAAGGCTCAGGTGTTTCATGCATAAACATATTCTTGCTCGTTCAGTTGGTCTTGCCTTGCTGGCTACAGGCTTGCTGGCAGGTTGTGGTGACAAGGGGGGCGCACCTCAGGGACAGGGCGGCATGCCCCCCGCGGCGGTCAACGTGGTGACCCTGCAGAGCGGTCCGCTGATGTTGACCACTGAGTTGACCGGCCGCAGCGCCCCGTTGCGGGTGGCCGAAGTGCGTCCGCAGGTGAGCGGCATCATCCTCAAGCGCCTCTTTACCGAGGGGAGCGATGTGAAGGCGGGCGATCTGCTCTATCAGATCGATCCGGCTGTCTATCAGGCGGCGGTTGCCAGCGCCAAGGCCAATCTGGCCAAGGCCGAGGCTAACGAGCAGAGTGCCCGTCTCAAGGCGCAGCGCTATCAGGAGCTGCTCAAGGTCAAATCCATCAGCCGTCAGGACTATGACGACGCCGATGCGAGCTGGAAGCAGGCCAAGGCCGAGATCATGGCAAGCAAGGCAGCTTTGCGCACTGCCGAGATCAATCTCGGTTACACTCGCATCACAGCCCCCATCAGCGGCCGCATCGGTAAATCCGCGGTGACCGAGGGGGCACTGGTAACCGCCCAGCAGGCTGACAGCCTGACCGCCATTCAGCAGCTCGATCCCATGTATGTGGATGTGCGTCAGTCCACCGCCGATCTGCTGCGCCTGAAGCGACTGGTCGCCGAGGGCAAGCTGACCCAGGACGAGCAGAAAGGGGCCAAGGTGACCTTCCAGCTGGAAGATGGCTCCACTTATGGCGAAGAGGGCTCGCTGCAGTTCTCCGATGTGACCGTGGATGAGACCTCCGGCATGGTGACCCTGCGGGTGATTGTGCCCAACCCTCACCAGCTGCTGCTGCCCGGCATGTTTATGCGCGCCACCCTGCAAGAGGGTGAGCGGGCGCAAGGGCTGCTGGTGCCGCAAACTGCCGTGACTCGCACCCCCAACGGCGGAGCCACCGTGATGGTGGTGACCGCTGACAACAAGGTGGAGCTGCGCAACGTGCAACTGAGCCGTGTCGTCGGCAGCAACTGGGTGGTGGAGTCAGGGCTCACCTCCGGCGAGCGGGTGATCGTGGCTGGCTTGCAGAAAGTACGACCGGGCGCCGTGGTCAATCCCGCCGAGCAGGGTGCTGATGCACCGTCTGCTCAAGCTGCGTCCAACACCCCGGCCAACAAGTAGGATGGAGTAGTCGCTTCATGGCTCGATTTTTTATAGACAGACCCATTTTTGCCTGGGTGATCGCGCTGGTGATCATGCTGGCGGGTAGCCTGGCCATCATCAAATTGCCGGTCGCCCAGTATCCGAGCATTGCGCCGCCTGCTGTCGGTATTTCTGCCAGCTATCCGGGCGCATCCGCCAAAACGGTGGAAGACTCGGTAACCCAGATCATCGAACAGAACATGACCGGGCTGGATCACCTGCTCTACATGTCCTCCCAGTCTGACTCCGCGGGTCGGGTGTCGGTGACCCTCACCTTCCAGCCGGGTACCGATCCCGATATCGCCCAGGTGCAGGTGCAGAACAAGCTGCAGCAGGCGATGTCGCTGCTGCCACAAGAGGTTCAGCAGCAGGGGATCCGGGTTCAGAAGACCTCCAGCAGCTTCCTGATGGTCGCGGCGTTCATTTCCAGCGATGGCAGTATGAACAACGACGACCTGGCGGATTATGTGGTCTCCAATATCAAGGAGCCCCTGAGTCGTCTGGACGGGGTAGGGGACATCACCTTGTTCGGCAGCCAGTATTCCATGCGGGTCTGGCTCGATCCCAACAAGCTTAACCGGGTGCAGATGACCCCGGGGGATGTGCAGGCGGCCATCAAGGCGCAGAACGCCCAGGTCGCGTTCGGCAAGCTGGGTGGCACACCATCGGTGGAAGATCAGCAGTTCACCGCCACCATCATGGGGCAGACCCGGCTCTCTACCGTGGAGCAGTTCAACGACATCCTGCTGCGGGTGAATCAGGATGGCTCCAAGGTACGGCTGAAAGATGTGGCCCGGGTCGAGCTGGCGGGCGAAAGCTATGACGCCGATGCGCTCTACAACGGCCAGTCCACCGCCGCGGTCGCCATCAAGCTGGCGACCGGCGCCAACGCGCTGGATACCGCCGAGAAGGTGCGTGCCAAGCTCAATGAGCTGTCGGATTACTTCCCGGCCAATATGGAGATCGTCTACCCCTACGACACCACGCCGTTTGTGAAGATCTCCATCGAGGAGGTGGTGCAGACCCTGATCGAGGCGATCTTCTTGGTGTTCTGCGTCATGTATCTGTTCCTGCAGAACTTCCGCGCCACCCTGATCCCGACCATTGCGGTGCCTGTGGTGCTGCTCGGTACCTTCGGGGTGATGGCGGCGTTCGGCTTCTCCATCAACACCCTCACCATGTTCGGTATGGTGCTGGCCATCGGCCTGCTGGTGGATGACGCCATCGTGGTGGTGGAGAACGTGGAGCGGCTGATGAGCGAGGAGGATCTCTCCCCGCTGGAAGCGACCCGCAAGTCGATGACCCAGATCACCGGCGCGCTGGTGGGGATCGCGTTGGTGCTCTCCGCCGTGTTCGTGCCGATGGCCTTCTTCGGCGGCTCGACCGGTGCCATCTATCGCCAGTTCTCGCTGACCATCGTCTCGGCCATGGTGCTGTCGGTGCTGGTGGCGTTGATCCTGACCCCGGCGCTCTGTGCCACCCTGCTCAAGCCGATGAAACATGGTGAATTTGGAGCCAAGCGAGGCTTCTTTGGCTGGTTCAACCGCGCCTTTGATGCCGGTACCAACCGCTATCAGAGCGGCGTGCGCAAGGTGATCAAACAGGGCGTGCGCTACAGCCTGATCTACGGTGCCATGCTGGCGGTACTGGCAGTGCTCTTTATGCGAATGCCCACCTCCTTCCTGCCGGAAGAGGATCAGGGGGTCATCATGTCCATGGTGCAGCTGCCGGTGGGGGCCACCAAGCAGCGCACCGAGGTGGTGCTGGCGGACATGCGCGACTACTTCCTGAAAAACGAGAAGGATAACGTTGACTCCGTACTGACCGTATCGGGCTTCAGCTTCGCCGGTAGTGGTCAGAACGCGGGTATGGCCTTTATCAAGCTCAAGGACTGGAGCGAGCGCAAGAGCCCGGATCGCAGCGCCAATGCCATTATCGGTCGTGCCATGGGCTATCTGTTCAGCATCAAGGAAGCGCAAGTGTTCGCCTTCAACCTGCCTCCGATCCCGGAGCTGGGTACGGCGACCGGTTTTGACTTCTTCCTGCAGGATCGCGGCGGTATCGGTCACGATAAGCTGATGGCGGCGCGTAACCAGCTGCTCGGCATGGCGGCGCAGGATCCCACTTTGGTGCGGGTGCGTCCGAACGGGATGGAAGATACGCCGCAGCTCGATATCAAGATCGACTACGAGAAGGCACTGGCGCAGGGGCTATCCATCGCCGATATCAACAACACCCTGGCTACCGCCTGGGGCTCGTCCTACGTCAATGACTTCGTCGACCGTGGCCGGATCAAGAAGGTCTACATGCAGGCGGATGCCCCCTTCCGGATGAACCCAGAAGATCTGAAACTCTGGTATGTGCGCAACAGTGTCGGTCAGATGGTGCCCTTCTCCGCCTTTGCCAGCACCGAGTGGAGCTTCGGCTCGCCGCGTCTGGAACGTTACAACGGCGTGCCGGCGATGGAGATCGTCGGTGAAGCGGCGCCCGGCAAGAGTACCGGTGATGCGATGGCAGCCATCGAGCTGATGGTGAAACAGCTGCCGGAAGGGGTGGGCATCGAGTGGACCGGGCTCTCCTTCCAGGAGCGTCAGGCCGGTTCACAGGCACCTGCGCTCTACGCCATCTCCTTGTTGGTGGTGTTCCTCTGTCTGGCGGCCCTCTACGAGAGCTGGAGCATTCCGTTCTCGGTGATGCTGGTGGTGCCGCTCGGGGTGTTGGGGGCCATTGTGGCTGCCACCCTGCGCGGGTTGGAGAACGACGTCTACTTCCAGGTAGGTCTGCTCACCACCATAGGCTTGTCGGCGAAGAACGCGATTTTGATCGTAGAATTTGCCAAAGAGCTTTATGACAAGGGGATGGTGTTGGGTGAAGCCGTGGTGGAGGCGGCGCGTCTGCGTCTGCGTCCGATCCTGATGACCTCGCTTGCCTTTATCCTCGGGGTGCTGCCGCTGGTAATCAGCTCTGGCGCAGGTGCCAGCAGCCGTAACGCCATCGGTACCGGCGTGATGGGGGGGATGATCAGCGCCACCGTGCTGGCCATCTTCTTCGTGCCGCTCTTCTTTGTGTTGGTGATGCGCTACTTCACCAAACACAGCAGCAAAGAAGAGCGTCTGACCCATGCTCATGAGTCAAAACATGACTGATGGCATGCAGGTTTAGCTAATTTAGGTAAGGCCTCCAATCAGTTGAAATGGTGCCTTTCGATAAAGGCACCAATTACTTTCTCGTGGAGCTCAATGGAACGAGAGAAACAGATGGTTTTGCGAGCCAATCGCTTAATGCGCGTTCTGAGCGTCAGGTTGTTACGCTCGATACGCTGGGTGAATATCTTCCCGGTCTGGAGGGTCTTACACGGATCCTTTCTGGCGTAATTCCCCCAGTCATCGCTGGTGATAAAACCAATCTGGAACGGAGAAAGTAGGCTCAGCAAGCGGCGGCATGTCTCATCGTTGCGTGGGCCAAAGGTATATGCCACGACTCGTTTTCTCTTGGTGAATCGCCCCGTCTTCTCTAGACACTTTCGAGCCGCTCGAAATATTGCTTTTCACACTCTACTGGCGATAGCCCATTGTTGAAACTGTGCCGGCGCTTGGGGTTGTAAAACATTTCAATGTAATCGAACACATCCTGCCGGGCTTCCTCGCGATCCGCATAGGTTTTACGTCGGATCCGCTCGCGTTTTAGGAGCTGGAAGAAACTCTCCGCCACCGCGTTATCATGACAATTGCCACGTCTGCTCATGCTGGCCTTAAGCCGATGATCCCGCAAAAAATCCTGCCAGTCATAGCTGCTAAACTGGCTCCCTTGGTCGGAATGGACCAGCACTTCCTGCTCCGGTCGCCGTCGCCACACCGCCATCAGTAACG
>NZ_JBFODV010000279.1:0-4540 GCF_040908495.1 Aeromonas sp. R1-1
CGTTCGCCGTAGCCAAGATGAGCAAAGCCGACATTGGCAGGGCTCAGGGACACAACCTCCGCCTCCACGAAACCAGCAGCCAGCTTCCGAAACGGGCATGGTTTACAGCGAGCCCGATGCACACCAAGGTCGAGTGGGATCAGGGCAAACTCGATGCAGCCTCGGCACTGGCCAAGCGCAAAGATGCCGTGGTGGCGATCGAGTTCATCATCCAGGTCGGCAACCAAACCGACTGGCGAGAAGACCCCACACCGGAGTGCCCTGAAGGGCCTCCCATCGAGCGCGATCTGGGGCAGTTCTTCGCCCCGTTCGGGGAGCAGGTCAAAGCATGGGCCGATCAGGAGTTCGGCCCCGAGAACGTGGTATCGATCCAGCTGCATATGGACGAGAGCACCCCGCACTTCCATGTCATTGCCACCCCGATCAAAGACGGCAAGCTGCAGGCGAAAGCGTGGCTGGATGGCGGCCGGAAGCTGGCGGGGATCCGGCGCCGATGCCACGCCACGATCAACGAAAAGATCCCCTGCGTTTACACTCCCAACGGTCTGGGGGGAAACCCGCACCGGCCAGACCTGCGTGCCGGCACCGCCCCAGTCCCAACCCTGATCGAGAAAATGAGCGGCCACGCCAAAGCCCAGAAGCTGGAGCGGGAGAACGCAGCACTGCTGGAGGAAAATACCCAGCTCAAGCAGCTCCTGTTTAGCCGCCAGAAGGGCCGCTATAGCGCGGACAACGTGGAGCTGGCCCAGCAGGCTACCGCAGAGGCGCAGAAGGCCCAGAGCGAGCTCCAGAAGGCGCAGGGGGAAGTTAAGCGGCTTACCATGGCGCTCGATAACGCCCAAAGCGTGATAGGCCGACAAGGGGCAGAGATCGACAAGCTCAAGGGCTACAACCGAACGCTTTCGGAGCAGAACAATGAACTGGAGGAGAAACTGCAGGTTCTCCAGCCAAAGCAGAGCCGCGGTAAGGGGATGGGGCTATGAAGGTATGGCAGGTTGTAGGGCTACTGGCCGCAGTACTGGCAGTGAAGGGGGCAAGCAGCTCCTCAAGTGGCTGGTTCATGAGGCTGCTTGGCCTGCATGACGTGTTCAGCTGGGCCGCCCCTGCATGGTGGGAAGGGGCGATATGCATGGGGGCGCTAGCCCTCCTGCTGCGCTGGGCAAAAGTCTGATATATCGGACCTATCGGCTGCTCAGGTCGATCTCTATGCGGCGAAAGCCAATCCCGTGGGCCGTGTTGGCAGCCGCATCGATGGAAGAGAACACCCGCCAGCCTCCGCGCTGCCGTTCCACTACTTCGGTGCCCGCCTTGCCAAAGCGCACCAAGTGGAGGTGGAACCCAGAGCCCATGGGAGTGGGGACGATCATCGCCTTGGAGAATCCCCCCATGTCGAACACCGTCTTGGCCTCTTTCTCCTGCATCATCAAATCTCCAATATGAAACATCAAATAGACAATTCGATGTTACCCCTTCGGGAGCCGAAAGCAATCAATTTGGCAATTTGAAATGTCGAATTTGAAAAATGATTTTCAATGCGGCTCAAGTCCCAAGGCAATCAGGCGTTCGCGCCACTCTGCGACGTCCAAATCGAAGTTAAGCAACCCCCCTTCAACGCTGATCCGCCGCCCAAAATCGAGTAACTGCATCTCCGTCAGATCGCACAGGCGCTGGCCGCCTGCGTCCAGTAGCCAGATGCAATCCCCATCGACCTCAATCCCGTGCTTGTCGAACCTCATACGTACCTCCGGCCAAAGCCAAACCTAACCCGCTTCCGTGGATAACTGCTGCCGCCCACAAGCCGAACCGATGGCATGTGGACGGACGGGCGCAGTTACCCACCTCGCCAAGATCATCTCTCTTTTTTTTGTTTGAAAGAAAAGGGCGTAAAACACCGGCTCTCCTATCTTTCGCTGCGCTTCAAGATAGGCTCGCCCTCCTGCTTGGCTACGTTAAAAATGACGTAGTTACGCTGGATAGCTCGCCTTGCTCAGGACTATCGAGGCTACTTGCGGCAGCTCCCCCTCACGCGCTCCTGAGACACACCTTGCCACTCTGCACCTGCTTCAGTCCCCACCTGTGGGCCGGACTGCCGCGCCGTTTTTATCGAGCTGGCCGTGGTTGGTTCCCCGTTGCGCTCGGTGCTGGTGCCCCATGGTTGCGAGCCATGGGAGGCTATGGTGCGCGTCGCACGCTGGGCCGTATGTGAGGATTCCCCGTTCGGCCCAACCCCTGCACCCGCTCGACAACATCAACATGCTTCCAATTCGAGCGGATACGACTAATCGCCATTGGCAGAGGCCAACGGTAACAGTGGTTCAGGCGGGATTTAGCTTGAAAGGTGCGACTGGTTGCCGCTAAACTTGACTGGAATTCGGTAGCTGCTTCCGCCTGAAGCTGTTACCCGGTTCAGAAGTTTGCAGACTTGCTGAACCTTCGAAAAACCACCTTGCAGGGTGGTTTTTTCGTTTCTGGCGAGTAGGTTACGCTGGATCGGAGAAGATCGTCAAGGATCCAGGAGGCTGGATGAGCATCACCTGGCTCGATAAAAAACGCACAAATTCCCACCAACATCCAGAGGGAGCGTTTTTCTCCCGTTGCAAGTCAAACCATCGTACTTATTAAAAACAGGTGACTCACCGTGCGCAGGCTGAGGATAAACTACCGTTGTATATATCTGTAATTCATCTACAGAACAGACACGCCTAGCATTATGAAACACACCCCATGTGGATAAGGCATTTTGGCTTGCAGGGCTAATAACGCGAATAACCTTCTCAATCGTGTTTATTTTCTCCCTGATAGTGTCAACGGCTGTTCGTGGATCAACAGACTTACTCTTTATCCATATACAGTCATGGTGAAAAAGACGATTGCGATAGTTCCTTATTTCCGTAATCAAGTCGAGAAGCTTTTTCCTCGCATCATTATGTTTGTTATCAATCTCATCTAATTTACGGAAAACCTTAAACAATGACTTTGGCCACAAGTAGCTATCTTTCAGCTTGGCGTCATCAGTGCTGTAAGCGTCATACAGCAAGGCTTCCCACGTGAAAAGCTCTGTGGATGCTACAATATCATCGTGTTTCAATGGCGGCATCTGCGTTGTTATTAACGATGGATCGTTAACCCCAAGTTTAACCATTTCCTTTTGCACCCATTCTCTCTTTAATTTTTTTCTGGCTTTATCAATGTTAGATAAAAATGATTTATGGTTTGGCTTTGTCTTATCCATAACGATGACATCCCACCAGAAATCACCAAACCTTTTTCTCGCGACAGAATCAATTGAGTTGCGCAATATAACTTCAAACTGTTGCATTAATGGGTATAAGGAAGATGATGCATGCTGAGACCAAATGCTCACACCATACCTCTCCAGATCAGAGGTGACATTAAATACTGCCGAGATACTACCTAATCTAGCGCTTGATTGAAGTCCTAATATTTGACTGTAATTTATGCGATTGGGCATTTTACCACCACGATAGCAATGAGGATGCAAATGAAGTCCACAAATCTACCCTTGACGGCACCGTCAGCGCTAGGGTAATCTTTTTTTAAGAAAAGATAGCTAGCTTACGATCTTCCCCCATCATGGATGGGTTCTAGTGAGTAAGCATTGGCAAAAGATTTGAAAGACCCCGGCTCAGCTGGGGTTTTTTACTTTCTAGCGCCTAGCGAAATCAGACACTGTCTGATTTCGGGGTAACCCGCTTCGCGCGCTCAATCAGCAATGTCACGGCTACGATTACTACCGCAACGCCTAAGTTTTCCTCCATGCTGTTCCCGCAGATCAGGAGCAGCACGGCCAACACCCAGTCCCTCATACAAGCACCTCTTTGTCTCTGTCGTTCGATACCTGCATGGTGGCATCACGACACGCTCGACCTGTACTGACGCTTTTCGCTAAAACCTCCCGAACAGGGGGAGGCTAGCGCAGTCTGCCTCCTCCAGATCGGGAGGCGGCAAGCGTAGCGCGGCAGGTCTTTTTCGCCCCGCAGGGCTCCTACTTTGCGCAGCAAAGTGTAAGGAGTACACTTTGAACTACAAAGCTGCCACCCTCGGAGCCCCCGATGAAGTTCACGTTCGCCGTAGCCAAGATGAGCAAAGCCGACATTGGCAGGGCTCAGGGACACAACCTCCGCCTCCACGAAACCAGCAGCCAGCTTCCGAAACGGGCATGGTTTACAGCGAGCCCGATGCACACCAAGGTCGAGTGGGATCAGGGCAAACTCGATGCAGCCTCGGCACTGGCCAAGCGCAAAGATGCCGTGGTGGCGATCGAGTTCATCATCCAGGTCGGCAACCAAACCGACTGGCGAGAAGACCCCACACCGGAGTGCCCTGAAGGGCCTCCCATCGAGCGCGATCTGGGGCAGTTCTTCGCCCCGTTCGGGGAGCAGGTCAAAGCATGGGCCGATCAGGAGTTCGGCCCCGAGAACGTGGTATCGATCCAGCTGCATATGGACGAGAGCACCCCGCACTTCCATGTCATTGCCACCCCGATCAAAGACGGCAAGCTGCAGGCGAAAGCGTGGCT
>NZ_JBFODV010000028.1:0-1520 GCF_040908495.1 Aeromonas sp. R1-1
GCGTTGAAATACAGAACCCCCGATGCGGTACATAGGGGGTTCTGAGTAGAGAAATGCTAGTTGAAAATGTGTAAACCTATTTCAGGACTAGACACGCAGCCATATCGAGATAAAAAAACGCCCCGCAGTGCGGGGCGTTTTGGCAAGCGAGGCTGTTTAGGCAGCCAGATTCTTGGCCACGAATTCCCAGTTAACCAGAGCCCAGAAGGTTTCCATGTACTTCGGACGCAGGTTGCGGAAGTCGATGTAGTAGGCGTGCTCCCACAGGTCAACGGTCAGCAGCGGGGTGGTACCGGCTTCAGTCAGCGGGCAGCCAGCGTTGGAGGTATTGACGATAGCCAGAGAGCCGTCAGCTTTCTTCACCAGCCAGGTCCAGCTGGAACCGAAGTTGCCGATGGCAGATTTGGTGAAGGCATCTTTGAACTCGGCGAAGGAGCCGAATGCCTTGTTGATGGCATCAGCCAGGGCGCCAGTCGGCTCACCACCACCATTTGGGGAGAGGCAGTGCCAGTAGAAGGTGTGGTTCCAGATCTGGGCGGCGTTGTTGAAGATGCCGCCGTTGGAGGTCTTGATGATCTCTTCCAGAGACTTGCCTTCAAACTCGGTACCCGGCACCAGGTTGTTCAGGTTGACCACGTAGGTGTTGTGGTGCTTGCCGTGGTGATATTCCAGAGTTTCCTGGGAGATGTGCGGTTCCAGAGCGTTGATTGCATAGGGCAGAGCGGGAAGTTCGAATGCCATTTTCTACTCTCCATTGGCTGGACCGTGCGAAGGCGACGGTTGCAAGACATTGCGTACTCTTTTCTATATGTGAAAAGAGTTGTTTTTAAAATGATGGGGCTGGGTAGCCCAAAGCCAAGGGATTGTAGCAGTATCAAAGATGGCCTAACAACTCTTGATTGGCGCCATGATCGCGATCAATCCTGTGTGGGTTCTTTGCACAATTCGAGCCGGGTCACCCCTTTGTCAGTTTGTGCTCGGGCAAGATTGCAGTAGAATGGCCGCCGAAATCGCTCTAGTGAGGCACCTATGGAAACTATTGAAAAGATTAAGCAGCAGCTGGCTGACAACCCCATCATCATCTACATGAAGGGCTCCCCCAAGCTACCCAGCTGTGGCTTCTCTGCCCAGGCCTCCCAGGCTCTGATGTCCTGCGGCGAGCCGTTTGCCTACGTTGATATCCTGCAGAATCCGGATATCCGCGCCGAATTGCCAAAATTCGCCAACTGGCCGACCTTCCCCCAACTGTGGGTTGAAGGTGAGCTGATCGGTGGCTGTGACATCATGATCGAGATGTTTCAGGCTGGCGAGTTGCAGGCTCTGATCAAAGAGACTGCTGCCAAGTACAAGAAAGATGATGCTGCAGCTGAGTAATCGGTTCTGTGTTGTCGAGAGGGAGCCTTATAGGCTCCCTTTTTTATTGGTTATGTCCCAATTACGTGTTGCATGGGGCGCCCCAGCGCCTCATGCAAACAGGCTTTGATATTTACGCCTTTTCCGTAACGCTCCAGCATCCGGCG
>NZ_JBFODV010000280.1:0-5799 GCF_040908495.1 Aeromonas sp. R1-1
AAGGCTATGTCCCAATTACGTGTTGCATGGGGTGCCCCAGCGCCTCATGCAAACACGCTTTGATATTCACACCCTTCCCATAACGCTCCAGCATCCTGCGCCAACCCAGATAATTCCTCAGGTAGTGCGTCGCCACGCCATGGAAGCGCTCCATCCACTCTTTCAACCGACGGTGATAGCCGTTCACATGCTGAATGTGATACGCGCCGGCCACTCGCTCACCCTGACGATTGCGCACTACTTGATGAGTCACTCCCTGCACTTTACTGAAACTGGCATACACGCCCGCACCATCGCTACACAGCACGGCATCCGGCGAGACAAGGGGCTTTAAGACCGCAATGACTGTTTCGGCATTCATCTTTTCCAACTGAAAATCTGCATGGTGACCTGCACGGTCCTGCACCACCATCACCGGGATGTAATCCGGCCCGGTTCCCCGGGTTCGCCCTTTACCTCCACGACGCCGAGCCAGACGAGGCAATCCCCGTTGCCCCTTGAACGACTCGAGGAAGAAGGTTTCATCGACCTCAACGATACCCTCTTCCCGTGTGGCTTGATGGGCGGCCATGGCACGCAAGAAGCGGTGACGCCAGAGGAAAGCGGTGTTCTTGCTGACCCCGCAGCGCAGCGCTGCCCGGCGGACAGTGAGTCCTTCAATGAGGGCTTGCGCGTAGTCTTCCCAGCACTGCGCTTTACGTAATCTGGCCAAGGGGGTCTTGGTCAGCACGGTACTGGTGCGTAGACAAAGTTTGCAACGGTAGCGACGCAGTCCCCGACTCCATCCCCAGGGGGCCAGCTGATTGGCATCGGCCTGACAATGTGGGCAACCGCTGCATGCAGGTAGCTGGGTATTGAGTGAGGTAATGGTGTGGGGCGCAGTGAGCTCCTGCTGGGCAACACGGCGTTGGCGCAGGGTAAGTTGTGGAAACAGAGACAACAGGTGTTGAAAGGCTGGGGTATCCATGATGGTAGACCTCAAGGTGATGGCCTACTTCAAGCTTAGCCTTTCAACACATAATTGGGACAGCGCCTTGGATAAGCCCCTGCTTAAACAACGGGAAGCTGTCTATGAAGCCGCGCGATGCCAGAATCCTGAACGCTGGTCTGGGAAAACAAGGAACTGGACACCAGTAAGTATGGTGGCGCTCAATCCGGAAAATGAACGCCGGGCAGCATAAAAAACGACAACTACCTTAGCTGGTCAGCAGGCTTACCGTACTGCCTGAGCCAAGTATACAGACTGTGGCTGGATACCCCAAGGGCTCGTGCAACGTCAGCCACCGGCCGTCCGCGCTCGGTGATTTGTTTAACCGCTTCGATTTTGAATGTTTCTGGATAACGCTGACGGGTCATAACACCTCCAATAGTTGCCTCATTTTAAGGCTGTGAGGTGTCTAGGGAACTGGGGGATATTCAACTATTAGTGTTTTTGTTATTTACAATTTCGATGACTAAGTCAGTCAGCCAATCGATTAAAATCATTTCAGTCAATAACGGCGGCGAAGTAGCAACAAGCAGTATATCTATTTTAAATGCTTGCAATTCTTTACCTTGAAAAGGATAATGGTAATTGTTATCATTCGCATCTACGGGTTATGATATGTTTTTAATAAAAAATAGATTTATCATTACATTTTGTTGTACACCATTTATCGTCTTTGCAAGTGAACCTAATGAAGTTATGATTATAAAAGGTAAACGGAATCATGACATAAATGCAATTACCATTGATCAAAAGGATATATCTAAAAATTTAGCTTATGACTTAAAAAGTTTGCTCCGTACACAACCGGATATCGGCGTTACTGATGGTGGTAGATTCGGCTCCAATGGTCTAGCTATTCGTGGAGTTGATGGTGATCGTGTTGGTATTTTTGTTGATGGCATACAACAAGCAGAAACATTTAACAATGAAATATATAAAGGATATGGGTATTTTAATGGCACAATTAATGAAACCGAGGTTGATTGGCTTAAAAAAGTTACGATCAATAGAGGATCTGATTCTATTTTAAATGGCAGTGGTTCTATGGGTGGTAGTATTTCATATGAAACATTATCTCCATCTGACATAATAGATGAGAAAAAAGGTTTTGGTTTTATATCGAAAAGTGCCTTCTATTCTAGAAATGATCAAAAAAAAGAAACGATAGGTTTCGCTAGTGGCAATTCATATATCGACTTCATGATACTAAATACATACAGAAAAATGCATGAAAATAAAAATCACTCACCAGATAATGATGTCTACGGTCGATCAAGGGGAACTCCAGATCCACGAAAAACAAATAGTAATGCAACACTTATAAAGCTGAATGCTTATCTTACTGAAAAGGATACACTGGGGTTTTCTTGGAATGAAAAAAAAGAAAAAACAAAAACAGATGAAAAGTCGTGGGAGCTATTTGGATCAGACGCGAGACTTGGAGATGATCTTTCATTAGCAGGCTCCCTTGGAGCTTACTATGAGCGAGAGCAAAATGGTTTTATTAAAAAGCTAAAAATATCTGCTGGACAACAGTCTATAGATCAATCAGCCATTAGTATTGTGCAAAAAATCAAAACAAATAAAACTGAACAGATATATAACAGGCGAATTAAACAAGATAATAAAACACTAAAGATGTCAATGGACTTTGACAAAGCAAGTACATTTAATATCGACCATGAGTTCGCATTATCTAGCGGGCTAAAAATAAAGAAATTAAAAAATGAAAACGTTGATACAACTTTCTTTTCAAATGACAAACTTGACGAAAACTATTCAATTATCACACCAGTAAAAAGTGAAGAGTATAATATATCATTATTTGATCAGATTAAGCTTAATTCAGCAACAAATCTACATTTAGGTATTAGAAAAGATTGGGTTGCACATAAACCTGGGCAAAGTAAACCAAGCACAACAGGTAATAAAGAGCATCATTATATAGCGCATAATTATTCTGTTTTATCAATGGGTTTTGGGTTAGACTATAAGCCCATTGAAAGCACTACAGTATCATATAAATTGGGCAAAGGATTTAGAACACCAACAGCACAAGAGTTATATTTTGACTTTGGGACAGATGGGGCCGCAAACCGCCTTGAACCTAATAATGAACTTAAAGAGGAAAGTGCAATAACTAATGAAATATCATTAAAGGTTGAAAAAGGCATTATTAATGCGGCTATTAATGGATATCATACAAAATATAGTGATTTTATTGATCTTAAGCAAAGTGAAAGATTAACGACCAATCCTTGGCATCCGCAATGGGGGCCTGAGTTTTTACCCCAGAATCACTTACAGTACACAAACATAGATTCAGCACAAATAAACGGTGTCGATGCATCAATAAAACTTGATGCAAACATTTTTCTACCTGGATTGTCCATAGAGAACAAAATATCTTATCAACATGGTCGAGCATCTAATGGCGACTCTTTAATGGCAGTTCAACCACTTAAAAATATAACCGATCTGAAGTACTCATCATCTAATGGGGAATTTGAAATAGATGGTATGTTAACGTATTCAAAAGGTAAAAAGTTAAGCGATGCCATTAGGAATGGTAAAGAGTGGAAGTATGTTAATGACTCCTATTTTGTTTTTGATTTGATTGGTAAATATCAAATTACTGACTTTGCGTTCTTCAGAGCAGGGATTTTCAATGTCTTCAATCAAGAATATACAACATGGGATGCTATGCGAAGCATTCCAGAGTTTGGCACAACCAACATGATTGATGAGCAAGGAAAGGGGTTGAGTAGGCTCACTTCTCCAGGGAGAAATTTCTCTGCTGAATTAGCATTTATTTTCTGACAAAAACTTTATTTGATACTATACCTTAAAGGAGATGCAAATCATTAATTTTCATCTCCTTCAGAAGTAATATATATTTCTACTTCGTTATGTTAGGGAAGGCGCGAACAAGTTGATCGCGCCTTCATCATCAGAAAGCCCCGAGTGTAGCGGTCACCTGGGGCGGGGAAGTCATGACTTGCTGGTTTATTTGGGCAACAACGCTCCAACAAATTCTAAAAATGAGGTGATTACCAGGATTATATTATTTATTTAAAAACAATTAATATAATATTAATTTCACTAACACTATGTCACAATTAATTTTTTTCAGAAAAATAAGCAACTCTAACAAATAAAGAAAAAAACACACAGATGAGGTACAAATCATGATTCGCAACATATTTGCAACAGCAATTTTTGCAGCGTTACTAATTGGCTGCAATGACAGTAATGACTCCAACACACCACCAACACCAATCGCCCCATCAAACAAAGCCGAGTACAACATTTTTGTTTCTCATGCATCGACTTATCCACGCTCTGTTATCACTGGACTTATCGCTGCTGAATCGTCTAATAAAAACGACGTTTTTGATCTTTATTACTGGAAGGGTACAGAGAAACAGATAGCTGATAATGTTTTTGTTCGTGGTTCCGTTCCGTTGGTCAGCGAAGGCTCACGTTCTGATTGTTATGATGGTTGTGGCCCTGAAACGCCGAAAGAACCCCAAGAGCTGGAAGCTATTTCAAAAATAGTTATGGCCGTACCAGATGGAATGCCTGTAAATCTGGTCATTGAAGAAACATTTATTCGCCGCTCTACTGAGTTGATGACTAGCGATGCACTAAATAACTGTTCCGAATAGTAGATCACTGGAGGAAGGGAACTCAGCCCAGTTTGTGCGATCTCATTAGTCGCCAAACAAAACAAGCCACACCCAAAGGACTGAGTTGATGCCTATCCTACCACCCCTGCCACGGTCACAACGGCGCCGCATTCACAAAATCATCCATGCCACGCGTGATAAAGGGCATGCTCGTCGCTTGATGGCCATCTTGCTGTTACATGAAGGACGCACGATCACTGATGTTCATCACCTTACCGGCGCTGCGCGCTCGACCATCGGTCGTTGGCTTCGGTGGTATCGAGATGAAGGCATAGATGCGCTAGAAGCCTTACCGGCTGGCCGTGCCCCAGTTTTACCTATCGCCAAGATGGTCACCTTACTGGTGCTGCTCATGCAGTTTTCTCCGCAAGATTTTGGTTATCAGCGCAGCCGTTGGTGTACCGAACTATTGGCTATCAAAATCAATCGGTTAACAGGGCTCAATGTGGCCGCCTCCACACTTCGTCGATGGTTACCTCGTATGGGGATTGTCTGGCGCAGGCCCGTGCCGACCTTGCGGATAAAAGACCCGGCCTATCAGGAGAAAATGGCGAATATCGACGCCGCGCTGGCCCGTTGTGATGCGGATAACCCGGTGTTTTATGAGGATGAAGTCGATATAGACCTCAATCCCAAATTAGGGGCCGACTGGATGTTCAGAGCGCAGCAAAAGCGTGTTGTCACTCCGGGGCAGAATGCCAAGCATTACCTGGCAGGCGTTCTTCATGCAGGCAACGGAAGAGTGCTTTACGTCAGCGGGATAAAGAAAAACTCATCCCTGTTTATCGCCATGCTGGAAAAGCTGCGTCACCACTACCGACGAGCCAAAACCATCACGCTGATCCTCGATAACTACATCATTCACAAAAGCAAACAGACCGAGCGATGGTTGAAGAAGAACCCCAAGTTCTGCCTGGTATTCCAGCCAGTTTACAGTCCTTGGGTTAATCACATCGAACGGCTGTGGCACAAGTTACATGAAACCATCACGCGCAATCATCAATGCAGAGGGATGGCCAACCTGCTGGCTCGAGTGAAACACTTCATGGATACCGTGTCTCCTTTCCCGGGGAATGGCTATGGCACAGCGAAGGTGTAGCACTATTAGGATCAGTTATTTAG
>NZ_JBFODV010000281.1:0-42294 GCF_040908495.1 Aeromonas sp. R1-1
CCTGTTGATCAGCCCGCTTGCTCGCCCTTGCCAGCTGATCCCGATCAAGCTTTGCGCACCTTGCCCCCCGGTTTTTAGCCCCTTTTCCTGCTGCTGCTTGAGCCTGACTCGGGGGGCAGGTATCTTGTTGGCCGCGTCATGGTCATGACGCACCGAATTTCAGGCTGACATCATGATAAAAATTGCCCTCATCGACGATCACCAGATCGTCCGATCCGGTTTTGCCCAACTGCTCAATCTGGAGCCCGACCTGCAGGTGGTCGCCGAATTCGGCTCCGCCAGCGACGCCCTTGCCGGCCTGCCAGGCAGCGGGGCGCGGGTCTGTGTCTGCGACATCTCGATGCCCGACCAGTCGGGGCTGGAGCTGCTCAAGCAGCTCCCCTCCGGCCTTGCGGTGGTCATGCTCTCGGTGCACGACAGCCCCGCCCTCATCGAGCAAGCCTTGCAAACCGGCGCCAAGGGATTTCTCTCCAAGCGCTGCAGCCCGGACGAGCTGATCGCCGCCGTGCGCACCGCCGCCCAGGGGGGGTGTTATCTGACGCCGGACATCGCCCAGAAACTGGCCAGCAGCAGCCGGGATCCCCTCACCAATCGGGAGCGGGAGATTGCCCAGTTGCTGGCGCAAGGGCTGGAGGTGAAGGCCATCGCCGAGCAACTTGGCCTATCCCCCAAAACCGTCCACGTCCATCGCGCCAACCTGATGGACAAGCTCAAGGTCAGCAACAACGTCGAGCTGGCCCACCGCATGCTGGATAGCTGGTGATCTCCCGTTTTGCCAGCTATGTCGCCATCGCGCTGGCGGCCTGCTTCATCTTTGCCGCCGGCTGGTTTTGCCTCTGGAGCATCAGCCTGCATCTGGCGGGTGGCCCTGCGCTGGCGGTGCTGCTGTTCCCCTTCGGCCTGCGCCTTGGCTTGCTGCTGCAAAGTCCCGGCCACTACTGGCCGCCGCTGTTGCTGTGCGAAGGGCTGCTGCTCTACTGGCTCAATCTGGAAGTGGGGCTGCCCCACTGGCCTTGGCTGGTCGCGGGCAGTCTGCTGACCCTGCTACCGCTGCTCATTGCCCGCCGCCAGCAGGTGCGCAACGACTGGCAGCAACTGTTGCTGCTGCTCGCCACCGTCACGGCGGCGGCGCTGCTGCAAGCCCTGCTCTGGCATCTGGCCGGGGAAGATGGCCTCTCGGCCCTGCTGCTCAGCCTGACCGGCGGGCTGACGCTGACCTCCACCTGCATGCTGATCTGGCACTACCTCACCCGCGCCACTTGGGTGCCGCTGGGGCCTGCGCTGGTGGATCAGCCGGTAGAGTGGCGCTTTCGCCATCTGGTCTGGTATCTGCTGCTGTTCGTATTGAGCCTCTGGCTGCAACTGGGATTGCCCAACTCGCTGGTGCGCTTTACCCCGTTTTGTCTGGCCATCCCCATCATCGCCATGGCGTGGCGCTACGGCTGGCAAGGGGCGCTGCTCGCCACCCTGATGAATACCATCGCCCTGCTGGCCAGTCAGGCCTGGCACGATCACCCCCTCGATCTGCTGCTCTCCCTGCTGGCCCAGAGCCTCACCGGTCTGCTGCTGGGTGCCGGGATCCAGCGCCAGCGCGAACTCAATCAGGCGCTGACCCGCCAGCTCGCCCATAATCGCCAACTCACCGAGCGGCTGCTGGAGACCGAGGAGAGCATCCGCAAGGAGGTGGCGCGCGAGCTGCACGACGACATCGGCCAGACCATCACAGCCATTCGTACCCAGGCAGGGATCGTGCGCCGCCTCGCCCCCGATAATGCCGGGGTGGGCCAGAGCAGCGCCCTGAT
Source organism: Aeromonas sp. R1-1 (assembly GCF_040908495.1). Classification (NCBI taxonomy): domain Bacteria; kingdom Pseudomonadati; phylum Pseudomonadota; class Gammaproteobacteria; order Aeromonadales; family Aeromonadaceae; genus Aeromonas; species Aeromonas sp. R1-1. Next base: position 1,803 of record NZ_JBFODV010000281.1, read on the forward strand.
CGACACGCTGTCGCTCGGGATCTACGACGCGGTGCGCGGTCTGCTCGGGCGGCTGCGCCCGCGCCAGCTCGACGACATGACTCTTGAACAGGCGGTACGAGCACTGCTGAGGGAGCTGGAGCTGGAGCGTCACGGCATCGTCACCCGGCTGGAGTGGCAGCTGGCGGATGGGGACCTCTCCGATGCCCAGCGGGTCACCCTGTTTCGGGTCTGTCAGGAGGGGCTCAACAACGTGGTCAAACATGCCAACGCCCACTCGGTCACCATTCGCGCCCGGACCAGCGGCGAGCAGTTGCAACTGGTGCTGGAAGATGATGGCCGCGGTCTGCCGGAAAGCCGCCCGCAACAGGGCTATGGCTTGCTCGGTATTCGCGAGCGGGTACAAGCGCTCGGGGGCAGTCTGCAACTCTCCTGCATTCACGGCACCCAGCTGACGGTCAATCTGCCCAGTCGCAGACGGGAAGAGAGCCATGGCTAATCACCACCAGAGGGCCTGCCTGTGCTGAGTTTTATGAGAAGCGCGCCGCCCCGGCCCCTTATCCGGGATCAGGCCGAGATCGATGCCACCTATCGCCACTGGCGGCTGCACCTGCTGCTGACCATGTATCTGGGCTACGCGGTCTTCTACTTCACCCGCAAGAGCTTCAACTTCGCCATGCCGGACATGCTGGCGAGCGGCATGCTGGACAAGTCCGATATCGGCATGCTGTGGACTCTGTTCTACATCACCTACGGCTGCTCCAAGTTCTTCTCCGGCATCATCAGTGACCGCGCCAACCCGCGCTACTTCATGGGTGTCGGACTGATGGCCACCGGCGTTATCAATATCCTGTTCGGCCTCTCGTCGGCACTCTGGATGTTTGCCGCCCTCTGGGTCGCCAACGCCTTCTTCCAGGGCTGGGGGTGGCCCCCCTGCTCCAAGCTGCTCACCAGCTGGTATTCGCGCACCGAGCGCGGGGTCTGGTGGTCGGCCTGGAACACAGCCCACAACGTCGGCGGGGCGCTCATTCCCCTTATCGTCAGCACCATCGCTCTGCAGCATGGCTGGCGCTACGGCATGATAGTGCCCGGCCTTATCGCCATCATCGCGGGATTGTTCCTCTGCTGGCGGCTGCGGGATACCCCGAGCGCCATGGGATTGCCCACTGTGGGCGAGTGGCGCAAGGATGCCATGGAGCTGGCCCAGCAGACCCAGGATGCGGGGCTCTCCCACCGCCAGATCCTGCGCAAATATGTGCTGGGCAACCCCTATATCTGGCTGCTCGCCTGCTGTTACGTACTGGTCTATGTGGTGCGCACCGCCATCAATGACTGGGGCAATCTCTACATGACCGAGCAGCGTGGCTTCAATCTGATGAGCGCCAACTCGGCCATCTCCATGTTCGAGGTGGGAGGCTTTATCGGTGCTCTGGTGGCGGGCTGGGGATCGGACAAGCTGTTCAACGGCAACCGTGGCCCGATGAACCTGATCTTTGCGGTTGGGATCCTGCTGGCGGTAGGATCGCTCTGGCTGATGCCCTTCTTCAGCTATGTGATGCAGGCGGCCTGCTTCTTTACCATCGGCTTTTTCGTGTTCGGCCCCCAGATGCTGATCGGCATGGCGGCAGCGGAGTGCTCTCACAAAAACTCGGCGGGAGCGGCCACCGGCTTTGTCGGCCTGTTTGCCTACATGGGGGCGGCGCTGTCAGGCTATCCGCTGGCCAAGGTGATGGAGATCTGGCACTGGAACGGCTTCTTCGTGGTGATCTCGGTGGCGGCAGGCGTCTCGGCCCTGCTGCTGCTCCCCTTCCTCAAGGCGCAGGCACCGCGCCCCCAGACTGCCGAGATAACGTAATACCGGACTGAACGGGAGTTACACCTCCCGACCAGCCTGACAGACCCGGTTCTTGCCTTGCCGCTTGGCACTGTAGAGCGCATGGTCGGCCTGAGTGAACAGAGGGTCAAAGTGCCACTCCCCTTGCCAGTGGGAGAGTCCCATACTGACCGTGATGTAGAGCCCCCCCATGTCGCGGTTCGCGACCTCCTCCAGCAATCCCTCGCAGCGCTGCAGGGCCAGCACGCCGGGCTGCGAGAAGAGCAGCACAAACTCCTCGCCACCGAAACGACTGCACACCAGATCGGGCTGACTACCCAGATAGGCACCGAGCTCGGCCAGCACCCGATCACCCACCTCATGGCCATGCTGGTCATTGATCTGCTTGAAATCATCGATGTCGAGCACCGCCAGCGCGCCACTGTCACCCCACTTTTGCTGCTTCAGCTGCTCCATAAAGCCACGCCGGTTGAGCAGACCGGTAAGAGGGTCGTGGCTCGCCTGCTGGCGCAGCGCCAGCGCACGGTACTGGGTACAGAGCAGCAGCACCCCGAAGGTAGAAAGATAGCTCCCCATCAGCATGGAGAGGAAGGGCAGCACATTGACCCCGCTCTTATCCATCAGCATCTGTACGTTGTCCTGCCAGAGGAACCAGAGCCGCATCAAGTAGAAGGCGTAGAGCAGCACGTTGACCAGGGTAAAGACCATCACCGCCGGCAGATAGTGGGGGTAACCGTGGCGCCAGACCAGATAGACGATCACAGCACCCAGCACCATGTAACTCAAGCAAGCCAGTAACACCCGGGATGCCATCCCCCCCTCCACAATGCACCAGCTCAGAAGCAGCAGATAGACCAGCATAAAGAGCCCCCCGGCACGCCAGTTCGGGGGCTGTCCGAAAAAGCGCTGCAGCGCCGGCGGCATCAACACAATGCAGAGCGTGATCAGGGTATTGGCCAGCCAGATGCCGGAGGGGCTGGGGAAAAATGCCTGTAACGAGAAAAGTATCTGGGCCACCAGCGCACAGAGACTGGACCACCACCATAACCCGATGCCCGGGATCTCCCGGTGGGTCGACCAGATAATGGAGAGCGTGATAAACCCGAGGCTATATCCCCCCAATGCCATCACCATCAGGGTAAATACATCCAGCTTCAGCAACAACGAGACATCCATATCAAAACCAGGCAGAGGGAGGTAAGTGAGTATATGAGAACCGTTTGCCAAGACCCAGAGACCCTGACTGTTTTCACAATAAAAACATATTGTTCGTCTGTTTTTCACACCACCAGATAACTCACACCATTCCGCTATAGCAGGTTTGAGATATGCAAGAAAGATAAGCCCAACCAGACTAAAGCCACATACGAGCCCCTCTCAATGTAACAAAATGTCTTGGGGATAATTTGGGCTTGAACCCACTCAATTAGATAGATATGTTGTTTTCGTGTGATTTTATGAATGAAGCCATGAGCAATAAATGTCTCTAACCTGTTGAGTCTTCTGACACAATCTGTTTTTGGTACATTTTTCACTCAACCACTATTCATAGCATCTCATATGGGGCTTTTGTCCCGCTCAAGACATTCATCCTGTCTTGCCTGTTGCCGGATGCAGCAGTCTCTTGTGCCACGGAGTCGCACGGGATCAGGTTCAAGGCCGAACACACCACCGACAGAGACGTCATTTATGATCAAAATACTGATTCTTTCTACCCTGCTGTTTTGCGGGATCGCCACGGCGGCTCCGACCCCTGCCCCTACCTCCACCCTGGATGCCGTGCTCGAACGCGGCGTGCTGCGAGTCGGCTTTGATGCTGGCTATCAACCCTTCGAGATGACCAACAAGCAGGGCCAATACATCGGCTTTGATGTGGATCTTGCCAAGATGGTCGCCAAAGAGATGGGCGTGAAGGTCGAATTCGTCAACACCGCTTGGGATGGCATCATTCCGGCGCTGCTGACCAACAAGTTCGACGTCATCATGGGCGGCATGACCGTCACTCCCCAGCGCAACCTGCGGGTCAACTTTGCCGATCCTTACATCGTGGTCGGCCAGACCATAGTCCTGCGCAAAGAGAAAGCGGGCGAAATCAAATCCTTCAGCGACCTCAACGACCCGAAATACAAGATCGCGGTCAAGCTCGGCACCACCGGCGAGCAGGCAGTCAAGCGCCTGATCCCCAAAGCCACCCTGCTGCAGTTTGAAACCCAGGATGACGCCAAGCTGGAAGTGATCAACGGCAAGGTCGATGCGTTCGTCTATGACCTGCCCTACAACGCTATTTTCGCCTCCCAGAATCAGGGCGCCGTGGTGCACCTCGACAAACCGTTCACCTTCGAGCCGCTGGCCTGGGCCATCCGCAAAGGGGACCAGGACACCCTCAACTGGTTCAACAACTACCTGCGCCAGATCAAGGGCGATGGCAGCTACGACCGTCTCTACAAGAAGTGGTTCGAATCCAACGCCTGGCTGAACCAGCTCAAATAACCTCCGGGGGGCGGCACATTGCCGCCCCTGCACCACGCAGCTCCCCACACAATAACGAGAAGAGGTTGTGACTGTGCACACACCCAAACCGACAAGACAGATGGAAAAACAACCCAATCAGCTGCTCTGGCATGGGGTTTTCCTGCTGATGCTGCTGGTTGCCGTATTCGGCATCTACAAGGCTGTCCAGTCAGTGGATTACACCTGGCGCTGGGAACGCATTCCCCAATACATCGCCTATCAGGCGGAGCAGAAGAATCTGGCCGAATTTGACGGCACCGTGATGGCGGGCACCAGCGAGGCCGAGAAGGGCAAGCTGTTCCTGCAAGACGATCTCGACCCCAATGTGCGGCAAGCCATTGCCAGTACCGGCGTACAAGTCGCCGAAGGGGATACCGTTTTTCGTGGCGATACCCTCGACACCCAACTGAGCTGGACCGCAGGCCCCATCGCCTGGGGCGTCTGGGTCACCGTCAAGCTCTCGCTGGTGACAGGCATCTTCGCCATTTTGCTTGGCACCCTGGCCGGGCTGGCGCGCCTCTCCCCCAATCCGGCCCTGCGCAATCTGGCCATCACCTATGTGGAGCTGATCCGCGGTACGCCGCTGCTGGTGCAGATCTTTATTGTCTACTTCTTTATCGGTACCGTGCTGAACCTCGATCGCTTCACCGCCGGGGTCGCGGCACTGGCGGTCTTTACCGGTGCCTATGTGGCGGAGATCGTCCGCGCCGGTATCAGCTCCATCCACAAGGGGCAGATGGAGGCGGGCCGCAGCCTGGGTATGACCTCCGCCCAGACCATGCGCTACGTCATCCTGCCGCAGGCGTTCAAGCGGGTGCTGCCACCGCTGGCAGGCCAGTTCATCAACCTGATCAAGGACTCCTCGCTAGTCTCGGTCATCTCCATCACCGATCTGACCAAGGCGGGGCGCGAGGTGGTGAGCTCCACCTTCAGCCCGTTCGAGGTGTGGTTTACCGTGGCCCTGCTCTATCTGGTGCTGACCGGCACCCTCTCCTTCCTGGTACGCCGTCTCGAGGTGAAATATGCGCGCAGCAACTGATCCCATAATCAAAGCGACCGGCGTAGAGAAGTTCTACGGCAGCGAAGTGCACGCCTTGAAAAAGGTCAGCACCCAGGTCGCCGAAGGGGAAGTGGTGGTGATCGTCGGCCCCAGTGGCTCGGGCAAGTCCACCTTCCTGCGCACCCTCAACCAGCTGGAGACCATCAACGACGGCAACATCGTGGTCGACGGCATCAGCCTGACCGAGCCGGGCGATGTCAACAAGCTGCGGGAAGAGGTGGGCATGGTGTTCCAGTCCTTCAACCTCTTTCCCCACCTGACGGTGCTGGAGAACATCTGCCTCGCCCCGCAAAAGGTGCGCAAACTGCCCCGCAAGGAGGCCGAAGATCGCGCCAAGGCCCTGTTGCTGAAAGTGGGGCTCTCGGCCAAAGTGGGCAGCTACCCCTCCCAGCTCTCCGGTGGTCAACAGCAGCGGGTGGCCATCGCCCGGGCGCTCGCCATGCAGCCGCGCATCATGCTCTTCGACGAACCCACCAGCGCGCTCGATCCCGAAATGGTGGGGGAAGTGCTGGACGTCATGAAGGGGCTCGCCCGCGAAGGGATGACCATGGTGGTGGTGACCCACGAGATGGGCTTTGCCCGGGAAGTGGCGGATCGGGTGCTCTTTATGGAGAGTGGCGAACTGCTGGTGGACGAGAAACCAACGGAGTTTTTCGACAATCCCCCCTCCCCGCGCCTGCGCCAGTTCCTGAGTCAGGTGCTGTAGCTGATACCCAAAGATGGATTATCGAGTGATTGCACTGGTTGCTCAACCGACACATCAGCAGTTGCCACGATGCAAAGATAAAAAAATGGCAGCCATCAGGCTGCCATCGGGAGAGCACGATTCAGCGATCAGAGGGTCGCAGCGACTTCATCGGAGATGGAGCCGTTGTGATACACCTCTTGCACGTCGTCCAGATCTTCCAGCATGTCAATCAGACGCATCAGCTTGGGTGCAGTCTCGGCATCCAGCTCCGCTTCGGTGGAGGGGATCATGGTCACTTCGGCGCTCTGGGCCTTGAAGCCGGCAGCTTCCAGACCGTCCAGCACGGTACCGAAGTCGTTCGGGGTGGTGTACACCTCGATGGTGCCATCCTCTTCGGTGACCACGTCATCGGCGCCCGCTTCCAGCGCGGCATCCATCAGGGCATCCTCGTCCACACCCACGAAAGTCAGCAAACCTTTCTTGCTGAACAGATAGGCAACGGAGCCGTCGGTGCCCAGGTTGCCACCGCACTTGCTGAAGGCGTGACGCACTTCGGCTACGGTACGGTTACGGTTGTCGGTCAGGCACTCTACCATCACGGCAGAGCCAGCCGGGCCGTAACCTTCGTACACGATGGTCTCGAGCTGTTCGCCATCGCCACCACCGGCGCCACGCTGAATGGCACGGTTGATGGTGTCGCGGGTCATGTTGTTGGTCAGGGCGGCAGTCACCGCAGCACGCAGACGCGGGTTGTTGGCCGGATCGGCATCACCCAGACGCGCGGAGGTAGTGATTTCGCGGATCAGCTTGGTGAAGATCTTGCCACGCTTGGCGTCCTGAGCGGCCTTGCGGTGTTTGATGTTGGCCCATTTACTGTGACCTGCCATAGAGACTCTCCGTTATTTTTTAAATGTCAGTAACACTGATCATGACTAACCCAAGGGAAACACAGAGGCCGCACGGCGGCGGCCTCCGGTGCCGGTATCGGCTTACTCGTCGCCCTTGACGGTGGTTGCAATCGCCAGCTCACCCAGTTGGGCGGCATTGGCAAGGCTGGGGGCGTCTGTCATCAGACAGGCGGCCGCGGTCGTTTTCGGGAAGGCGATGACGTCCCGAATGTTTTCGGTGCCGGTCAGCAGCATGCTGAGACGGTCCAGACCGAAGGCCAGACCGGCGTGCGGCGGGGTGCCGTACTTCAGGGCATCCAGCAGGAAGCCAAACTTCAGACGCTGCTCGGCCGGGGTGATACCCAGGATATCGAACACGGTGGATTGCATCTCGCTGTTGTGGATACGGACAGAGCCGCCACCCACTTCGTAGCCGTTGATCACCATGTCGTAGGCGTTGGCGTAAGCGCCCACAGGGTTGGCTTTCAGCTCGGCCGGGCTCATGTTGCTCGGCGCGGTGAACGGGTGGTGCATGGCGGCCAGACCACCTTCACCATCTTCCTCGAACATCGGGAAGTCGATGACCCACAGCGGTTTCCAGCTGTTCTCCAGCAGGCCCAGATCGCGACCCACTTTCAGACGCAGGGCGCCCATGGCATCGCAGACCACTTTCTTGCTGTCAGCGCCAAAGAAGATGATGTCGCCATCGGCTGCGCCGGTACGGGCCAGGATCTCGCGCACGATCTCGTCAGAGAGGAACTTGGCAACCGGAGACTGCACGCCTTCGATACCATTGGCCGCTTCGTTGACCTTCATCCAGGCCAGGCCCTTGGCACCGTAGATGCCGACAAACTTGGTGTATTCGTCGATCTGCTTGCGAGAGAGCTCGGCACCACCCGGTACTTTCAGGGCTGCCACACGGCCTTTCGGATCGTTGGCGGGGCCCGCGAACACGGCGAACTCGACAGCAGTCAGCAGATCAGCCACATCGACCAGCTCCATCGGCAGACGCAGGTCCGGCTTGTCGGAGCCGTAGCGACGCATGGCTTCGTCGAAGGTCATGATCGGGAAGTCGCCCAGATCCACGTTCAGGATGTGCAGCCACAGTTTGCGGATCATCTCTTCCATCACTTCACGCACCTGCGGCGCGGTCATGAAGGAGGTCTCCACGTCGATCTGGGTGAATTCCGGCTGGCGGTCGGCACGCAAGTCTTCGTCACGGAAGCACTTGACGATCTGGTAGTAGCGGTCGAAGCCGGACATCATCAGCAACTGCTTGAACAGCTGGGGAGATTGCGGCAGAGCGTAGAACTTGCCCTTGTGCACGCGGCTCGGCACCAGATAGTCACGGGCGCCTTCCGGGGTGGCCTTGGTCAGCATCGGGGTCTCGATATCGAGGAAGCCGTGCTCGTCCATGAAGCGGCGTACGAAGGCGCTGGCCTTGGCACGGGTCTTCAGGTACTTGGCCATCTCGGGACGACGCAGATCCAGGTAGCGATACTTGAGGCTGATCTCTTCGCTGTTGACCTGGTTGAAGTCCAGCGGCAGCGGCTCGGCACGGTTGATGATGTTGAGTTCGTGGGCGAACACTTCGATGGCGCCAGTGGCCATGTCGCTGTTGCGCTGGGACTCGGGACGGGTGCGCACCACGCCGGTCACCTGGATGCAGAACTCGCCGCGCAGCTCGGAGGCCAGGGCGAACGCGTCCGGCTTGTCCGGATCGAAGAACACCTGAACGACCCCTTCCCGGTCGCGCATATCGATAAAGATCAGACCGCCGAGATCACGACGACGATGAACCCAACCGCACAATGTAATGGTCTGCCCTGCATGGGCCTCATTGACCTGTCCGCAATAGATAGAGCGCATGGACTTCTTCCTTCGAAATTGTAGAGAGACGGTTAACCTTGGGCCGCCGGGCACGACTGGCAAGCACCGTCTGTCTCACAGCTGGCCAGATTCTTTTTCTTACCCGGTTTGAAATCAGTCTCGTACCATCCGGTTCCCTTGAGCCGGAAGCCTGCCGCCGATATCAGCTTGACCAGATTCGGCTTGCTACAGGCCGGACAGTCGGTCAGGGGGGCATCGGAAAGCTTTTGCAGTTTTGCCAATTCATGGCCACAGACGTCGCAACGATATTCGTAGATAGGCATGGGTCACAAGAAATTGAAAAACAAAAGGGCTGGCATTATAGAGGAAAACCCCCTTTTGGGTAAAATGGCCAGCAGCCTCCTTTCGCCAGTTTTTTGCACTCGATGGCAAAAAGCGGGCAAAAAATCGGCACGAATGCACCAAGAGCGAAGAGAATAGCCATCATGAGCCTCTATTTGGGCCTGCCGCAGTGGTCCCACCCCAGCTGGCCCGGCCAGTTGCTGGGCCTTGGCGCCAAGCCTGCCGAACACCTCGCCCACTACGCGGCCGTCTTCAACTCGGTGGAGGGTAACACCACCTTCTACGCCCTGCCGACACAGGACACGGTACAGCGCTGGGCCGATGCGGTGCCTAATCACTTTCGTTTCAACTTCAAGTTTCCGCAAACCATCAGCCACCAAAGCGATCTGGTGAGCGCAGACAAGCAAGTCGCCGACTTTATTCGTCTGCTCGCGCCACTACACGACAAGCTGGGGCTGCTCACTCTGCAGTTGCCCGCCCGTTTCGGGCCACAGGGGCTGGCCAGACTGGCGGCCTTCATCGATCGGCTGCCGCGGGAGTTTCGCTACGCCATTGAAGTGCGTCACCCTGAGTTCTTCGCCAAGGGGGAGGCCGAGCGGGCATTGAACCGGCTGCTGATGGAACAGGGAGTGAACCGGGTGATGCTCGACAGCCGGCCACTCTTCTCGGTGCCAGCAACCACGCCAGCCCTTGTCGATGCCCAGGGCAAGAAGCCACGCCTGCCGGTGCATCTGCTGGCCACCGCCAACGCCCCCATGGTCCGCTTTATCGGCCTGCCGGATCCGGCGGCCAATCACCCCTTCCTGCCCAGCTGGCTCCCCCACTGGCGCCAGTGGCTTTCCGAGGACAAGGATCTCTACCTCTATATACATACTGCCGACAACGCCCAGGCACCTGAGCTGGCCCGCCAGATCACCCGCTTGCTGGAGCAGGAGATGGCCCCCTGGCCGGGGGAAAACGATCGCGCACGGCAGGGAGTGCTGCGCTTTTAGCCAACCCATTATGTGGCCATCGTTTCGCTGTAAAAAAAGTACTTTTTTGTGGCGTGGCAAGCCCTGGCGTCAAGACAAACGGCCATCAATCCTCTACACTACCGCCCCAAGTAAGGGTTCGGAACATGGCCCGTACGAACAGGACAGGTCCAAAGGATTTCATGACCAGCCACCCCGTTCGTAAACAGGTGATAAATCTACTCTGATGGGTGTCACCCAACGACTCAATTGAACAATACAGCCGGGTGATGTCCCGACTGTCAGGTTGCGCCAGCATGCATACCAAAGATCAAATTTTTGCCGCCCCGATCGCCCGATTGGGTGACTTCTGTTTTGACGAACAGGTCGTCGACGTGTTTCCCGATATGATCCAGCGCTCGGTGCCGGGTTACAGCAACATCATCTCTGCCATCGGCATGATGGCCGCCCGCTACGCCCAACCCGAGAGCCGACTCTATGATCTCGGCTGCTCACTGGGCGCCGCGACCCAGGCGATGCGTCGCCATGTCAGCCAGCCCGGTTGTCGCATCACCGCGGTGGATCTCTCCCACCCGATGATCGAGCGTGCCCGCGCCCACCTCTCCGGTTTTAAATCCGAGGTGCCGGTGGAGCTGGTAGAGGCGGATATCTGCGACATCGAGATCGAGAACGCCTCCGTGGTGGTACTCAACTTCACTCTGCAGTTTGTCGAGCCAGAGAAACGGGCCGCCCTGATCCAGCGCATTCACGATGGGCTGCGCCCGGGCGGGATCCTGATCCTGAGCGAAAAGTTCCGCTTTGAAGATGAACCGGTCAACGAGCTGCTCATCGATCTGCATCTCGACTTCAAGCGAGCCAATGGCTACAGCGAGCTGGAGATCAGCCAGAAACGTACTGCCCTTGAGAATGTGATGCGCACCGACAGCCTGCCGGTGCATCAGACCCGTCTGCGGGATGCCGGTTTCGTCCATCAGGATCTCTGGTTCCAGTGCTTCAACTTCGGCTCCATGATTGCCATCAAATCCAGCGACGCCCAGCCATGATCGACTTTGCCAATTTCTATCAACTGATTGCCAAAAACCGGCTGAGCCACTGGCTGCATACCCTGCCAGCCCAGCTGCACGCCTGGCAACATGACAACCAGCATGGCGACCTGCCGCGCTGGAATCGCGCCCTCAACAAGCTGCCGCAGGTGGCTCCCGGCAACGTCGAGCTGAAAAGCCGGGTCGAGATTGGCTCGGCCGAGAGCCTTGGCGAAGGTGAACGCAAGAAGGTCGAGAGCCTGCTGCGCCACTTCATGCCCTGGCGCAAGGGGCCGTTCACCGTGCACGGCATCCACATCGACACCGAGTGGCGCTCTGACTGGAAGTGGGATCGGGTGCTGCCCCATATCAGCCCGCTCGACGGCCGTTACGTGCTGGATGTGGGTTGCGGCAGCGGCTACCACCTCTGGCGCATGGTGGGTGAAGGGGCTCGGCTTGCAGTCGGCATCGACCCGAGCCCGCTGTTCCTCTGCCAGTTCGAGGCCATTCGTCACTTCACCGGCGGCGATCAGCGCGCTCACCTGTTGCCGCTCGGCATTCAGGAGCTGCCGGAACTGCGTGCCTTTGACACCGTCTTCTCCATGGGGGTGCTCTATCACCGCAAATCCCCCATCGAGCACATCGAGCAACTGCGCAATCAATTGAAAGATGATGGCGAGCTGGTGCTGGAGACGCTAGTGATTGACGGCGGGGTCAACGACGTGCTGATGCCCACCGATCGTTACGGCAAGATGCGCAACGTCTGGTTTATTCCCTCAAGCCGCGCTCTCAAGCTGTGGGTCGAGCGCTGCGGCTTCACCGATGTGCGGATAGTAGACGAGAATATGACCAGCACCGACGAACAGCGTCGTACCGACTGGATGATTAATGAATCCCTGAGTGACTATCTGGATCCAGACAATCCGGCACTCACGGTAGAAGGACACCCGGCGCCGAAACGTGCCGTACTGATTGCCCGCAAGGCCAAAGACTAGCCGATGGCGATTCAGGAAGTTACACTGACCCAATTCCAGGAAGCACAGTTAAATGAATGACATGAAAAGCAAATTAAAAGGAATGACCCTGCTCTCCCTGCTTAGTCTCGGCGGGTGTGTCAATATGGAAAAAGCGCCTCAGGTTCCTGCTCTGACGCTGGCCGAGCTTCGTAGCGAGCTGAGCCAGAGCGAGCAGCGCCTGCAAACATCCATGGAACAGCAACAGAAGCAGTATGTGCAGCAACAGCACCTGCTGGTTCAGCTCAACACAGATGTCACCAATATGAAAGAGTCCGTCAAGCAAGTAGACCACAAGCTCGCCACCCTCCCCTCCGAGCCGCCCAAGCCGATGGCCATCCCCACCGAGAAGTGCCCGGCCCCCAATCAGGGTCACACCATCGATGGCAAACTGATGGTCGGTGAAGCCGAGTGGATCTGGGTTGATGCGGCCAACGACGCCTTCCAGGCGCGGGTCGATACCGGTGCGACCACCTCCTCCATCAGTGCGCAGGAGATCACCATTTTCGAGCGCAACGGCAAAAACTGGGTGCGCTTCTTCCTGAGCCATCAGGAAGTGGACGACAAGATCCAGATCGAAGCGCCGCTGGTACGCCATGTACGGGTGCGTCAGGCCTCTGCCGACGATCTGGACCGCCGTCCGGTAGTGCGTCTGGCCGTGCGCATTGGCGACATGACCGAGAAAGCCGAATTTACCCTGAAAGACCGTAGCGACATGACCTTCCCTGTGCTGCTGGGTCGCGAATTTTTGAAAGACATCGCCGTGGTTGATGTGGCCCGCGAATATATCCAACCCAAACCCAAGCTCAAGGATGTGAAATAATCCATGGTTTCCCGTAAGCCGTTCTATTTGCTGGTAGCCCTGCTGTACATTGTCGGCCTGGGGATGACGATCTATCACCATATCGCGTTGGATGTGCCGCTGACGCCCGGTGAAAAGCGCCAAATCTGGTCCATCGAAGCCAAGCTGGAGTTTGAGGCGACCGGTGAGCCGGTGATCGCCTCCCTGGCCATTCCGGGCACCCAGCCCGGTTTCACCCTGATGAACGAGAACGCCGCCAGCCCCGGCTACGGCCTCTCCTTTGTCGAGAAAGATGGCGATGCCCGCGCCGAGTGGTCCATCCGCACCGCCTCCGGCCGTCAGGAGCTCTACTACCGCGTCGACATGATGGCGGATGCCCATGCCAAACCGGCCGCCAATCCGCAGCCGCCTGCCATCGAGAAGCAGATCGAGAGTGAGCCTTACGCCACCGCCATGAAGCAGATCCTCGAGCGGGCACAGGAGCGCTCTGCCGACGGCTACACCCTGACTCGCGAGATCATCAAGGAGATCGAGAAGCAGGAGCAGAATGCCGAACTGCTGAAAAAGCACAAGAGCCGCGCCAACCTGATAGCCGAGCTGCTCAACAATGCTGACGTGCCGACCCGCGTGGTGCATGCCCTGAATCTGGAAGATGGCCGCCGTCGTCAGGAGCTGGTGGATTACCTGCAGGTATTCAACAGCCCGACCGACTACAAGCTGTTCAACCCGCAAACCGGTGAACAGGGTCGTCCGGCCAACCTGCTGCTGTGGGAGTATAACTCCGGCGCCCTGCTGGACGTGACCGGTGGTCACAACTCCCGTGTCAGCTTCTCGATGATCGAGCAAGAGCAGCCGGTGAGCGTGGCACTGGCGCAGAAGTTCGAAAAATCAGAGATGATGAACTTCTCCATCCACAGCCTGCCGCTGGAAGAGCAGACCCTGTTCAAGGGCTTGCTGCTGATCCCGATCGGCGTGCTGATGGTGGTGTTCCTGCGGGTGCTGGTGGGGATCAAGACCTCCGGTACCTTTATGCCGGTGCTGATCGCGGTCGCCTTTATCCAGACCTCGCTAGTCACCGGTCTCATCGGCTTCCTGCTGATTGTCGGCACCGGTCTCATCATTCGCTCCTATCTGTCTCGGCTTAACCTGCTGCTGGTCGCCCGAATATCGGCCATCATCATCATGGTTATCTCGATGATCGGTATCTTCTCCGCGTTCGCCTTCAAGCTGGGGCTGACCGACGGTATGAAGATCACCTTCTTCCCGATGATCATCCTCTCCTGGACCATCGAACGGATGTCCATCCTGTGGGAAGAAGAGGGCCCGAAAGAGGTGTTCCGTCAGGGTGGTGGCTCTCTGCTGGTTGCCGTCATCGCCTATCTGGCCATGGATAACGAGCTTATTCGTCACCTCACCTTCAACTTCCTCGGCCTGCAGCTGGTGCTGATGGCGACCGTGCTGTTGATGGGTAACTACACCGGCTACAAGCTGAGCGAACTGAAGCGCTTCAAGCCGCTGGTGGACGAGATGAAATCTGGCGTCACCCCGGGTAAGGACAAGTAACCGATGTGGTTCTGGGAAAAATACACAACCCCGTGGAGCCTGTCCCAATCAGGCATCCTCGGCATGAACAAGCGCAACCACTCCTACATCAGCCGCTACAATCCGCGCAGCCTCTATCCGCTGGTGGATGACAAGCTGCAGACCAAGCAAATTGCGCTGGATGCAGGGGTTACCGTGCCTGAGCTGATCGGTACCATCCGTGCCCAGCACGATGTGGGTCGCATCACCGAGCTGGTAAAAGATTGGCCGGGCTTCTGCATCAAGCCGGCCCGTGGCTCGGGCGGCAAGGGGATCCTGGTGATCCTGCGTCAGGAAGATGGCCTCTTCTATAAACCCAACGGCAGCGCCTCCAACGGTCAGGATCTGGAGCGCCATGTCTCCAACATTCTGGCGGGGCTCTATTCCCTTGGCGGCAAGCCCGACGTGGCGCTGGTCGAAGGCCTCATCAACTTTGATGATGTGTTCGACGGCTACTCTTTTGAAGGGGTACCCGATGCCCGAGTGATCATCTTCAAAGGGTTCCCGGTGATGGCGATGATGCGCCTCTCCACCGCCGCCTCCGACGGCAAGGCGAACCTGCACCAGGGCGCCGTGGGGGTGGGTCTGTGCCTGCGTACCGGTCGTGCCCTGCGGGCAGTGCAGTTTGGCAATCCGCTGCGCCACCACCCGGATACCGGCCTCGACCTCTATGAGCTCAAGGTCCCACACTGGGATACCCTGCTCACCCTGGCCGCCTCCTGCTACGAGATGTCGGGTCTAGGCTATATCGGTACTGACATGGTGCTGGACAAGTTCCGCGGCCCCATGCTGCTGGAGCTCAACGCCCGCCCTGGTCTTGCCATCCAGATCGCCAACGGTCGCGGCCTGGTGCCCAACCTCAAGACCATCGAGAAGCTGGGACAGGTGAAGATGAACGTGGAGCAGCGGGTCAATTTCGCCAAGGAGCACTTCGGGATCTTTGAGGAATAGCTCCCCCGCTTGTGAACTGAGCGCGCCTATGGCGCGCTTTTTTTATGGCTATTGTCTGTCGGCACATCCCGTTCCCAACCATAGGGTCAGCACCTCATTTCGAAACGACGAGTACGCCAGCGAACGGCAGCTTGGAGTAGCAAGGAGAGCGATGGAACGATGGAACGATGGAACGATGGAACGATGGAACGATGGAACGATGGAACGATGGAACGATGGAACGATGGAACGATGGAACGATGGAACGAGAAGAGTGTGACCGCAATGTCAGGAGATAGATAAATCTCAGGTATAAAAAAACCGGCGCCAAGACGCCGGTTCTTCAAGGAGAGTGCAGCCCGATTACAGGGAGTCAGCATTCTCGGACAGGTACTTGGCAACGCCGTCCGGAGAGGCTTGCATACCTTTTTTGCCTTTTTCCCACTGAGCCGGGCACACTTCGCCGTGCTCTTCGTGGAATTGCAGGGCATCGACCATGCGCAGCATCTCGTCGATGTTGCGGCCCAGCGGCAGATCGTTGACAACCTGATGGCGAACGACACCGTTCTTGTCAATCAGGAAGGAACCACGGAACGCCACACCGGCTTCCGGATGCTCAACGTCATAGGCTTTGCAGATTTCGTGTTTCACGTCGGCGATCAGCGGGTACTTGACCTGACCGATACCGCCATCTTCCACTTTGGTGTTGCGCCATGCATTGTGGGAGAACTGGGAATCGATGGAAACACCGATCACTTCCACGCCACGCTTCTGGAACTCTTCATAACGGTGATCGAAGGCAATCAGCTCGGACGGGCAGACGAAGGTGAAATCGAGCGGATAAAAGAAGACAACGGCAGCTTTGCCTTTGATGTGGGATGACAGGTTGAATGAATCAACGATCTCGCCATTACCCAGAACAGCTGCGGCGGTAAAATCGGGTGCGGGACGGCCTACCAATACCATATTCAATTCCTCTTTATGTGAAGTGAACAATCCGGTGAGGATTGGGCTACCTAGAGCCAAGTCCATCTAATTCAAGCGACAAACTATAGACCCGGTGGTAGATTAGTTAAATCAAATTAAATAGATAGCATTAATCGGGTTTTTCTATGCAACGTTGGCCCAGCCTCAAACAGCTGCAATATCTGGTCGCTCTCGATGAGCACAAGAACTTCAACCGCGCCGCCAAGGCCTGTCATGTCAGCCAGTCGACCCTGAGTACCGGGATCCAGACGCTGGAGGACATGATGAACCTGCAACTGGTGGAACGGGACCACAAGAGCTTCATTATGACCCCGGTCGGCATGGAAATCGTCGAGCGCGCTCGCAATTTGCTCTCCGATGCGCGGGATCTCATGGAGCTCGGGCAACATCAGGGCGGCGTGATGCAGGGGACGGTACGTCTGGGCTGCATTCCCACCATCGCCCCCTTCCTGCTGAGCAAGCTGCTCAAAGAATGCAGCAAAACCTATCCTGACCTCGAATTGTTGCTGCGTGAAGACACCACCAGCAATCTGCTCAAGCAGCTGGAACAGGGTCAGCTCGACTTGCTGATCCTCGCCCTGCCCATCGAGATCGGTGGATTTCACTGCAAGACCGTCGGCCAGGATCCGTTCCACATGGTGATGCCCGCCAGCATGGCGGCCGGTCTGCATACCCCGTTCGACTACAAGGAGCTGCCCAACCAGAGCATCTTCCTGCTGGAGCGGGAGCACTGCCTCACCGAGCACGCAGTGAGCGCCTGCCGCCTGCGGGACAAGAGCAAGATCAACCCGTTCGCCGCCACCAGCCTGCACACCCTGGTACAGATGGTGGAAGCGGGTCTTGGCACCACCTTCCTGCCGCAGATGGCCATCGATGCCGGCATTCTTGCCAACTCCGATCTGGTGGCCATCCCGCTGCCGGGAGAGACCTCCTATCGCGAGATCGGGCTGGTCTGGCGCCCCAGCACCACCCGGGTGCAGACCTTCTACAAGCTGGCCGAGCTGCTTAAACCGCTGATCAGCCACAACGAGTGACAACAAACGCCAGCCCTCGGGTTGGCGTTTTTCAGTTCCCCACCACATTTTTCCTCTCGGAGACTAGGTCTGGAGCCAGATCCCTGTTTATGATGGAAAAGTTGTCGCGTGCCCTCCTGCCCCCAGAACGATTTGGCAGGATATGGCGCTCGATAAATGTCTCGTTTGGTAGACCCGTCCGTGGAGAGAGCCCGATGTATCGCAAGCTGTTGCTATCCCTGCTGACTCTGCTGCTGGCCGCCTGTTCCAGCACGCCAGAGCCACCTCCGGCCCCCCGGCAGAGCAGTGCCTTTGATGGCTTCTACCAACAGTGGCGCGGAGTGCCCTACCGGATGGGCGGCGCCAGCCGCGCCGGGCTAGACTGCTCCGCCTTCACCCAGCTCGCCTACAGTCAGGTGCTGGGCTTTAACCTGCCAAGAACCACCGAATCTCAGGCCAGCATTGGCAAACCAGTGGATCGCTACCGGCTGCAACACGGGGATCTGGTCTTCTTCAAGACCGGCTGGCAACAGTACCATGTGGGGGTCTACACAGGTGCCGGCGAGTTTATTCACGCCTCCACCAGCAAGGGAGTGATCCGCTCCCGCCTCGACAACGTCTACTGGAACAGTCGCTACTGGCAGGCACGTCGGGTAACCCAGTAACCACTCAAACGCCTGCTTGCGGCACAAGTTGCGTGCCGATACTCTCCGTCAATTCCTGTCGCTATGTCGGGACACACAACCCGTGCTTATAACTCAATTGGCCCCAAAGCCTGCATATCACACCATTTTGTGATAAGGTGGTGACCAATTTTTAACACTTTCGCCGCTTTCTCATACGCTCTCTGTCCTGATTGACAACAAGCGCGGCGATAACAAGCAACGCGCGGCGAAAGTGGAGTGTGGCGCAACACTGCCGGACGGGTGTCCCACAGCTGCAGTATCAAGGGTTAAATAGATAAGGAGATCGTGCAATGAAACAGTATCAAAGCTGGCTGGGGCAATACCTGATGAGTCGCCGTGACGGTGACCACGCCATGGCATGCGAGATGGCGAGTTCCATCTGCGAGTTCTGGCAGCAGCAGGGTGATGAAAACGAACTGGACAAGTGGCAGCAGATTTACCAGAACCATCTGGAAAAGACCACCTGATCCCGACCGTTGCCTTGCTGCCAGCCACCCGGTGTTGGCAGCAAGGCCACTTGCGACCAACCACCATCAGCCAACCCCTCTCCCCCAATTTTCCCGCTACGTTAAACCGCTACCTTCGTTCACTCGCGCTTTACCATCTTCATTTTGCTCTTGCGCACCGGCCTCTGTTCATTCCATCTCGGCAGCCATTTCCTGCGCCCAGTCGATAAAGGCCTGGATCTTGGGACACGCCCGATTGGGCAGGGTCGCCATGTAATAACGCTGCTCGCACTTGACCTCCAGCCCGGCAAAAGGGGCCACCAGCTCGTTGCGTGCCAGTCGCTTGCTCACCAGATTCTTGCGCCCCATGGCGATCCCGGCGTGATTCATGGCGGCGATGATGGCGAGATCCGAGCGATCAAAACCCATGCTCAGCTGGCATGCCTCCAGGCTGACCCCGCCGTGGCGAGCCCAGCTGCTCCATTCGTCGGTATCCGAGTCAAATCCCCATGCCTGCCGATCATGAAGCAGACGGCACAAAGACAAGTTGGCTGGATTGCCGACAAGCCCGTGCTGCTCGGCATATTCCGGGCTGCAGACCGGCAGCATGAACTCATCCATCAGTGGGTGGATGGCAAGCCGCTCCGGGCTCTTCTCATCGAAATAGAGGGTCAAATCGATGCCATAACCATGCAGGTTGATGTTCTCGTTACCGGTGATGATATTGAGCTCGATCTGCGGATGCAGGCGGGAGAAATCAGCCAACCTGGGCACCAGCCAGCACTGGGCGATGGAGGGACGCGAATAGATGGTCAGGGTACCGGAGAGCTCCTGATTCTTGATCTCCAGGATCTCCTGATTGATGAACTCCAGCGAGGATTTGAGCGCCCAGAACACCCGCTGCCCATCCGCCGTCAGTACCACCTTGCGGTGAAAACGCTCAAAGAGCTTGAACCCCAGCTCCTCTTCCAGCGCGCTGATCCGGTGACTCACGGCACTGGGGCTCAGCGACAGCTCATCAGCTGCCATGGCAAAGGATCCGTGGCGGGCGGCCGCCTCGAAGGTGTGCAGCTTGGCCAACTGGTAGCCGCTCAGCAGCTTGTTGCGCGATATGTAATTATCCCCGTTATACATTCATCCCCCTCTTCGCAATAGCCGCCGATGATACACCCACAGGCCACCTTCAGGATGAAACCAAAAGACCCAAAGAGTGTGATTTCGATAAATTGTGACCAATGTAGCGCCTTTGCATCACCTCAACTCACCCAAGTGGTCGATTTCATCATTTGTCAGCCCCGCCCCATTTTCATTCAATAAGCGCATAAACAATCACACACAACAGATGTCGAGGCGCAGTATGAGTTCAGAGGTATGGGTCATCGCTACCTTGCTAAGTAGCATCGTTCTTATCGTGGTCACCATAGTGAAGGGCAAGGTGCATCCTTTCCTTGCCCTGCTGCTGGCCAGCTTCTATGTGGGCACCCTGATGGGGATGAACCCTCTCAAGATGGTCAGCGCCATGGAAGCGGGCATTGGTGGCACCCTCGGTTTTCTCGCCGCCGTCATCGGTCTTGGCACCATACTCGGCAAGATGATGGAGGTGTCGGGGGCTGCAGAGCGCATCGGCCTCGCCCTGCAGAGATGCCGCTGGCTCTCACCACAGGTCATCATGGTACTGGTCGGTCTGGTGTGCGGCATCACCCTGTTTGTCGAAGTGGGGGTAGTACTGCTGATCCCGCTCGCCTTCTCCATAGCCCGCAAGACCAGAACCTCGCTGCTGACCCTGGCCATTCCGCTCTGCACCGCCCTGATGGCCGTGCACTGCATCGTACCGCCCCACCCGGCAGCCCTCTACGTCACCAATCAGCTGGGCGCCGATGTGGGATCCGTCATCGTCTATGGTCTGGCGGTCGGGCTGTTTGCCTCGCTGGTGGGCGGTCCGCTGTTCCTCAAGCTGCTGGGTAACCGGATTCCATTCAAGGAGGTACCCGCTGCCTTTGCCGACATCAAGGCGCGCGATGAGGCAACTCTCCCGACCTTAAGCGCCTCGCTCTTTACCGTGCTGCTGCCCATCCTGCTGATGCTTGCCAAGACGGTCGCCGAGCTCAATATGGAGCACGCCAGCCACCTCTACACCGTGCTGGAGTTTATCGGCAACCCCATCACCGCCATGTTTATCGCAGCCTTCACCGCCTACTACGTGCTGGGGATCCGCCAGCAAATGAAGATGGAGGGACTGCTTAACAAGACCGAGGAGTGCTTCTCCTCCATCGCCAACATTCTGCTCATCATCGGTGCGGGTGGCGCCTTCAATGGGGTGCTCAAGGCAAGCGGCCTGGGCGATAGCCTGGCCACCATCCTCTCCCAGCTGGATATGCACCCCATTCTGCTCGCCTGGCTGGTGGCTATCGTGCTGCACGCCGCTGTGGGCTCCGCCACCGTCGCCATGATGGGCGCCACCGCCATCGTCTCCCCCATCATGGTGCACTACCCGAACATCAGCCCGGAGATCATGACCCTGGCCATCGGCTCCGGTGCCATTGGCTGCACCATGGTGACTGACTCTCTGTTCTGGCTGGTCAAGCAGTATTGCGGCGCCACCCTGAACGAAACGCTCAAGTACTACACCACCGCCACCTTTGTCGCCTCCCTAATGGCGCTGGCCGGTACCTTCCTGCTCTCCTTTATCGTGTAACAAGACCGAGAACACTATGAAAAACATCGACGTACAACAGCTCACAGCGCAATTTCCACTGGTGCAATCCCTGATCGCGCTTGAGCCAGTCACCTGGTTCAACCCCAACACCACCACTCTGGCTGCCGGTCTGCCCTATGTGGGGCTCGATAACAACAATGTGGCGGACGCTTCCGCTCGGCTGGCCCGCTTCGCCCCCTACATGTGCGAAGCCTTCCCCGAGACCCGCCCCAGCAACGGTATTCTGGAGTCCGAGATCGCCGCTATTCCGGCGATGCAGGCTACGCTCAACCAGCGCTACGGGGTTGAGGTCACCGGTCGACTGCTGCTGAAAAAAGACAGCCACCTGCCCATCTCAGGCTCCATCAAGGCCCGTGGCGGTATCTACGAGGTGCTGACTCACGCCGAACAGTTGGCGATCAAGGCTGGTCTGCTCTGCGAAGAGGATGACTACCGCAAACTGTTCAACGACGAGTTTCGCCAGTTCTTCAGCCAGTACAGCATCGCAGTGGGCTCCACCGGCAACCTTGGCATGTCCATCGGCATCATGAGCGCCAAGCTCGGCTTTACCGTCACCGTCCACATGTCAGCCGATGCGCGAGAGTGGAAGAAGCGCAAGCTGCGTGAACACGGCGTCATCGTGGTCGAATATGCCGAAGATTACGGGGTGGCGGTGGAGCAGGGGCGCAAAGAGGCCGAGCGCGATCCCAACTGCTTCTTTATCGATGACGAGAACTCCTGCACCCTGTTCCTCGGCTACTCGGTGGCGGGCGAGCGGGTGAAAAAGCAGTTCGACCAGATGGGTATCAAGGTGGATGCCGACCACCCGCTGTTTGTCTACCTCCCTTGCGGCGTGGGTGGCGGCCCGGGCGGCGTGGCCTTTGGTCTCAAGCTCGCGTTCGGAGACAACGTCCACTGCTTCTTCGCCGAGCCCACTCACTCCCCCTGCATGTTGCTGGGGGTCCACACCGGATTGCACGATGCCATTGCGGTGCAGGATCTGGGCATCGATAACCTCACCGCAGCCGACGGCCTCGCGGTAGGTCGCGCCTCCGGCTTCGTCGGCCGCGCCATGGAGCGGTTACTGGCGGGCTTCTACACCCTGAGCGATCAGGAGATGTATGACCTGCTGGGGCTGCTGGCGCGCGATGAGCAGATCACACTCGAGCCCTCCGCTCTGGCTGGTATGGCTGGCCCGTGGCGGGTGGCAGCTAATCCCGAGTGGCTCACCGGGCGCGGTTGCGATGCCGCAACCATGGCACAGGCCACCCATCTTGTGTGGGCCACCGGCGGTGGCATGGTGCCCGCCGAAGAGATGGCAAAGTACCTGGCCAGCGCCAAGATCTAGGCTGTTTCGCCACTTTTATCTGCAAATCAACCCGCCATCACGGCGGGTTTTCTGTTTTGGGAACAAGGGGATGGGGCAGTTCTGTCGCAATCCATGGCGACAATTTCCCCAAGTTGGTCAGTTTGTGCTAAAATGGCGCTCATTTTTTGACATCTCGCGTCACGTTCGCCGCCAGATGGCCCATCGGGCTCTCTGCCCGGGTCGTGACTTTGCACCATCATGCCTGATGATGTTCCCCCCAGGATGAGCCGACAGGCTTCCGTCAAGGTGGGCACCCTCAAGGGCACATGAGATAAGGAGATCGGGTAATGAAACAATATCAAAGCTGGCTGGGAGATTATCTGATGAGTCGACGTGACGGAGATCACGCGATGGCTTCGGAACTTGCCAACACCATCTGCGCCTTCTGGAAGGCCCAGGGTGATGAAGCAGAAACCAGCAAATGGCAGCAACGCTATCAGCAACACGTAGAGCAGGCGCAATAAGCCCCTGCACTCTTTCACGATAAAAAACCGGCGCACATGGCGCCGGTTTTGCGTTTCTGGCAAGCAGCAGATTACATCTGGTCGATCATGTCCTGAGCAAACTGGGAGCAGGAGCGCAGGGTGGCCCCTTCCATCAGACGCTCGAAGTCATAGGTGACGGTCTTGTTGCGGATCGCCGCTTCCATCCCCTTGATGATGAGATCGGCCGCTTCGACCCAACCCATGTGGCGCAGCATCATCTCGGCGGAGAGGATGAGGGAACCCGGGTTAACCTTGTCCTGACCGGCATATTTCGGCGCAGTACCGTGGGTCGCCTCGAACAGGGCCACGCCGTCACCGATGTTGGCACCCGGTGCGATACCGATACCGCCTACCTGAGCGGCCAGCGCGTCGGAGATGTAGTCGCCGTTGAGGTTCATACAGGCGATGACGTCATACTCGGCCGGGCGCAGCAGGATCTGCTGCAGGAAGGCGTCGGCGATGACATCCTTGATGACGATGGTCTTGCCGGTTTTCGGGTTATTGAAGGAGCACCATGGGCCGCCATCGATCAGCTGGGCACCGTACTCGTTCTGGGCCAGAGCATAGCCCCAATCCTTGAAGGCACCTTCGGTGAACTTCATGATGTTGCCCTTGTGCACCAGAGTCACAGAGTCGCGATCGTTGTCGATGGCATACTCGATGGCGGCACGCACCAGACGCTCGGTACCGGCCTTGGACATCGGCTTGATGCCGATACCACAGGACTCGGGGAAGCGAATTTTCTTCACGCCCATCTCGTTTTGCAGGAAGGCGATCACCTTGTTCGCTTCGGCACTGTCGGCCTTCCACTCGATGCCGGCGTAGATGTCTTCGGCGTTTTCGCGGAAGATCACCATGTCGGTCAGATCAGGACGTTTCACCGGGCTCGGGGTGCCGTCGTAGTAACGCACCGGGCGCAGGCAGATGTAGAGATCCAGCTCCTGACGCAGGGCCACGTTGAGGGAGCGGATACCGCCACCGACCGGAGTAGTCAGCGGGCCCTTGATGGCCACGCAGTATTCGCGAATGAAATCCAGGGTTTCGGCCGGCAGCCAGGCACCTTCGCCATAGACATGAGTCGATTTCTCGCCGGTATAGATCTCCATCCAGGCGATCTTGCGCTCGCCCTTGTAGGCTTTCTCGACCGCAGCATTCACCACATTCAACATGGCAGGGGTTACGTCAACACCGATGCCATCCCCTTCAATAAACGGAATGATCGGATGGTTGGGAACCTGCAGCTTGCCGTTGGCATCGACTGTGATTTTCTGACCCTGGGTCGGGATTACTACTTTGCTTTCCATCGGCATCTCCTAACTTCCGTTTGTTATCAACTTGTTTGTTGCGCGCGGCCATCTTAGCCCATTCATTTTCATAATAAAACGACAAGAAAGCATGTCAGACCAAAGAGGTAGCCACCCGCCAGTGCGCCGTCACCACGCCTTCCCGACACAGCCCCGTTATCCCTCCAGCTCGCTGGCCGCAGCCTGCGGCTGACTCAGGGAACGGTACTGCGAAGGGGTCAAGCCGGTCTTCTGTTTGAACACCCGGCAGAAGTAGTTCACGTCACTGTAACCGCAGCGACTGGCCACCTCTTCAAGACGAAAACGGTACTTTTTCAGCATGAATTTGGCCCGATCGATCCGCACCCAGCTGATGTAATCGGCAAGGCGCATATGACCCTGCTCGCGGAACAGGTGGGAGAGATGGCTGGCCGAGACGTTGAAGCGGTGGGCAATGGAGTCACGGGTGATGGGACGGTGAAAGTTCTCTTGGATATAGATGCAGATCCCGTGAAAGAGCTCTGCCCCCCGTGGCCGATCCGTGGCGGACTCCAGCAACAGCTGACGGGCACTCGCCAGCAGGGCCTGCAGCAGGTGATCATCGGTGGGGGAACGACCGGGATCCTCGGTCAGTACGTTCAGCGCCGCCAAAATGTGTTCGATCACATGACCCGCTCGCGCCATGATGCTGTGTTTTTGCACATCGAAAAAGTCCGGATCTTCACGGCGCTTGCTCACCAGGCTGAAGCCGAGCTGGCGCTTGCCAAACAGCAGGCTCAGTACTGAGCAGTCGGTGGTCCAGAGCGGCTTGTTCCAGCCGTTGGGAGGGATATAGAGCGCCTGTCCCGGCAATACACTGATCTCTCTGACCCCCTCCTCCCTGTCCCAAATTTGGTTGAGATACTCGCCGCTAAAGACCAGCTCGAGGCGGGGAAAGTTGACCTGATAGCTGAAACTGGGTGGCACCCCCTGTTCACTGGCAAACCAGATTTGGTCAAATGGAACCTGTTCGCTCAGGGCTCCGTCGAGCAGTTGGCTGAAGATGAGAGACATGGTGATCCTGATCAAGAGAGAGGCAAGCGGTTGCGGCGCGCACGACCGCCCATGTTATAGTCCGGTCCACAGCAGTAATGCCACCCTTTTCTGCACCCGATTTTCTTCAAACTAGACGAGGCGTCCCTTATGAGCAGTAGCGATCTGCCCTCCTTTCTGTTGATGCAAAACCCGATTCAAGGCTATGACTGGGGCAGTCATGACTCCCTCACCACCCTGTTTGGCATTCCCAACCCGCAAGGCAAACCCCAGGCCGAGCTCTGGATGGGGGCTCACCCCAACGGCTGCTCCGAGGTGACGCTGGCGGGCAGTGTGCAAAAGCTCTCTTCGGTGATCGACAGGGCTCCGGCCGCCGCGCTGGGTGAGGCCACCTTCGCCCGTTTTGGCAGCCTGCCGTTCCTGTTCAAGGTGTTGTGTGCCGAGAAGGCTCTCTCCATTCAGGTGCACCCGAGCAAGGCTCAGGCCGAAGCGGGCGTTGCCAAAGAGGAGGCCGCAGGCATCGATATCAAGGCGAGCAATCGCAACTACAAGGACCCGAACCACAAACCTGAGCTGGTCTTTGCCCTCACCCCCTATCAGGCGATGAACGGCTTTCGCGCCATCCCGGCCATTCTGGCACTGTTCGAGCGGGTCAATCTGACGGCCATCGCCGATCTGACCGCAGCCCTTGCCGCCAGCCAGAATGAAGCGGGCCTGCAGCACTTCTTCCACCAGCTGCTGGTACTGGAAGGGGCGCGCAAGGACGAGGCGTTGGCAGGGCTGCTGACCTATGCCGCCGCCCATCAGGATGAGGAGACATTTGCCCTCATCACCAGTCTGGCGGCCCAGTACCCGGGAGATGTGGGTCTGTTCTCGCCGCTGCTGCTCAACGTGGTGACGCTTGAGCCCGGTCAGGCGATGTTCCTCGATGCCTGCACCCCGCACGCCTATGTGCGCGGCACCGGCCTCGAGATCATGGCCAACTCGGACAACGTGCTGCGCGCCGGCCTCACCCCCAAATACATCGATGTGGCAGAGCTCTTGGATTGCACCCGCTGCTTGCCCAAGCCGGACGACCAGATCCTGCTGGCCCCCCGCTGTGATGGTGCGGTACAGCACTTCGACGTGCCGGTACCTGACTTCACTTTCAGCGTCTACCCGGCTGGCGAGCATCAGCTCACAACTGCCAGCGCCGAGATCCTGTTTGCCATCGATGACACAGTGACCCTCAAGCAAGGCGAACAGTCACTGCGTCTGGAAAAGGGGCAATCAGCTTTTATTCCTGCAGCGACTGGCAGTTATCAACTGCTGGCCGAAGGACGGGTCGCCCGCGCCGGCAACCGCTGCTAACTCGCACATCCTGGGGCTACGCCTCATCCGAATATGCACAAGGGCCATCAATGATGGCCCTTGTTTTTTATCCCCTGCCATCCCCTTTCACCGCTTAATCACACGGTTGACCAGACTCATAGAGTTATCTCCCTCCCAACTTAGTGACAATAAAATCACTTGATGCGCCTGCTATTTGCCAACCAGCTCACACTATTGACCCATAACAAATCACACAAATATCCATTCCATCACAGGAAACTCATCATCGACCTGGACACTCAGATAAGATTTTGCACGAACAAAACCAAAATAAGCTATTGATATTAAATGACTAAATTCATGTCCACATAGAATTTAATCATCACACCAAAACGAGATGAGAGTCACAGCTCATTCTTGCCAGCACAAAAATCCAGTAAACGGCACATTTGTCCGATTTCGGCACCGCGCCAACGGGAGAACAATATCTAGGTCAATTGTTCCCCCCATCATGCGGCTCGGCAACGGAGCCAGGAGAGTAATATGTTACCCACCATGACCAACGGCAGACTCATCTGCCTGGAGTTGAAGGCCACCAGCAAGGAGGCCCTGTTCGACGAGATGGCACAGATGCTGGCGCGCGATGGCGCCGTGTCTGATCAACAGCAATTCGTCAAGGATATCTGGGCCCGCGAGCAGCTGGACTGCACCGGCTTCGAGCAGGGTGTCGCCCTGCCCCACGCCAAGAGCAAGGCGGTCAGTCGTCCGGCCATTGCCATCGGTGTCAGCCGCCAAGGTATCGAGTACGGCGCCGAAGATGGCAAGCCGACCCAGCTGATCTTCATGATCGCCTCACCGGATGGCGGCGCCAACCACCACATCGAAGTGCTGGCGGAGCTCTCTACCCGTCTGCTGGAACCGGGTTTTATCGAGCAGATGAAGGCGGCCACCACTGTCGAACAAGCCCTGACCCTGCTCAAGCAAGGCCCGAAAGCGGAAAAACCGGCGCCAGCCGCCAAACCGGCAGCCACTGCCCCGGCGGCCCCCGAAGAGCGCACCTTCAAGGATCGCCTCAACACCATGAAGCAGCACCTGCTGTTTGGTACCTCCCACATGATCCCCTTCATCGTGGCAGGCGGTGTGCTGCTGTCATTGTCGGTGATGATGAGCGGCAAGGGCGCCGTGCCGGAGGCGGGCTTCCTCAAAGACATGGCCACCATGGGTATCGCCGGTCTGACTCTGTTTACTGCCGTACTGGGTGGCTACATCGCCTACTCGCTGGCTGACAAGCCGGGCCTGGCCCCGGGCATGATCGGCTCCTGGATTGCCGTTCAGCACTATCAAACCGGTTTCCTTGGCGCCATTCTGGTTGGCTTTATCGCAGGTTTCGTGGTCAATCAGCTCAAACGGATCAAGCTGCCTGACTCAATGGCCTCCCTTGGTTCCATCTTCATCTATCCGCTGATCGGTACCTTCCTGGTGTGTGGCATCGTGATGTGGGGGATCGGTGCCCCGATCGCCGCCATGATGGAAGGGATGAACCACTGGCTCTCCAGCATGGCGGGCTCAGGTAAAGTGATGCTGGGTGCCATTCTGGGTGGTATGACCGCCTTCGATATGGGCGGCCCGGTCAACAAGGTTGCGACCCTGTTTGCCCAGACTCAGGTCAACACCCAGCCCTGGCTGATGGGCGGCGTCGGTATCGCCATCTGTGTACCGCCGCTCGGTATGGCACTGGCGACCTTTATGTCTCCGAAGCGTTACAAGAAAGAGGAGCGTGAATCCGGTAAAGCGGCCGCCATCATGGGCATGATCGGGATCAGTGAAGGTGCTATCCCGTTCGCCGCGGCTGACCCCATGCGTGTTATCCCGGCCATCGTCGCAGGCGGCATCGTCGGCAACATCACCGGCTTCATGATGCACAGTATCAACCACGCCCCCTGGGGTGGCTGGATTGTCCTGCCGGTTGTTGAAGGCAAGATGGGCTACATCTTGGGTACCATCCTCGGCGCCCTGACCACCGCCATCATCGTCAACCTGCTGAAGAAGCCGGTGAGCGAAGAAGATGACGTGACCGCCACCCAAACCTACTTCGAAGTCATTGAAGCGGAAGGAGAAGCGGACGTACTGGCCATCACTGCCTGCCCGTCTGGCGTAGCCCACACCTTCCTGGCCGCCAAAAGCCTGCAGAAGGCCGCTGCCCAGCAGGGGATCAAGATCAAGGTCGAGACCCAGGGCGCCAACGGCATCATCAACCGCATTACCGCCAAGGATGTCGCCAACGCCCGCTGCGTCATCTTCGCCCACGACGTGGCTATCAAGAACCGCGAGCGCTTCACCGATATCGAGGTCATCGACGTGAAGACCAAGGAGGCGATCCACAATCCGGAAGCACTGTTGGCCCGCACGCTGGGCAACAAGGCCAACGCCGCCTGATAGCAGTCAGACCAACCAGTACAAGGGGCCCATCACGGGCTCCTTTTCGTTGCCTGCCGAGCAACCGCATATCATCCCACCGACCAAGCCACTGATTTAAAACATATTAACCAGTCACATCACGGATCTTGGCGAGCCGTCACAGAACGGTGACGTGTAAAAAAACAGCAATTGAAGCGCTGGTCAGATCTCATGTCAAATGGCTCCGCCTACTAAACTGGAGCATCACAAAAATGATAAAAATCAATAAATTGGTTCTGGCTGTTACCCTCACCCTCACTGCCACCCCCTTGCTGGCCGCCCACTGGGAGTGCGGTGAGCACGTGCGCTTCGGCCTGCCCTCCGAATCGGATCAGAAGCTCTGCCGTGAAGGGTATGCCGTCGGCTACAACTACGACTACAAGGTGGCGGACTGGGTCTCCTACCGGATGACCGCCCAGAGCGCACAGGGCACAGTGCCGCGCAAGGATGCCTTCGCCGAGGACAGGGAGATCCCGGTCGCCTACCGCGCCACCCTCTCCGACTACAAGGGCTCGGGCTACGACCGTGGCCATCAGGCCCCGGCGGGGGACATGAAATCGAACAAGAACACCATGAAAGAGAGCTTCCTGCTGAGCAACATGACGCCGCAGATCGGGGTGCTCAACCAGAAGGCGTGGCGCGTGCTGGAGGACAAGGTGAACAAGTGGGCGGTCTCCCGCAAGGATGTGCAGGTGATCACCGGCCCCATCTTTACCGGCTCTGAAGAGTCCATCGGTCAGGGTGTGGCGATCCCGAGCGCCTACTACAAGATCGTGATGGATCCGGCCAAACTGCAGGCCATCGCCTTTATCATGCCGCAGGAAGAGGTGCCCATCAGCCAGATCGCCGACTACCGGGTGTCGGTGCGCGAGGTGGAGGAGCAGACTCACCTCAACTTCTTCAGCGATATGCCCGAAGAACAGCAGGAGACACTGGAAGCCCGTGTCTCCCCGATGTGGAACTGACCGCGAACACTCACCAACAGATGGATTGACACCCCATCTGTCTTGCATCGCAACAGAGGGAGGGGGAGTCACGCTCCCCCTGCCCTTTTCAGATGGCAGCTGACCCGTTGCGGCCATTTTTGCGGCCACAGGAGTGGCATCACCCGACGACCCGTCCCGACTCACAGTTTGCCACGCCGTTAGCTGCTATATTGCCCCCTCTTTGGCACTAACAGACTGAATCGACGCATATTTGCCTTATCCCATCGGCCCACAAGCCGGCGCACCACGGCGCGATTCAGCCCGACAGAGGACCTTTTGATGAAACAGACCCTTCTTGCCCTCACCCTCGGCGGCCTGCTGGCGCTCTCGCCCCTCGCCCTGCAAGCGGCCGAGAGCTCGATGCAAATGGAGCACGACCTCAATACCCTGGTCAGCAAGCGCCAGGCGGTGGACATGCTGCTCGGCGAAGCGCTGCAGATCTACAAGTCGCCAGCCAAGATCTCCCACGCCGGTTTTACCGCCAAGATGCCGAGCAATATGGAGCTGGTGACCGAGCGGCTGCTGGCCGCCTACCAGCTTGAGCCCTACCGCACCGACCTGCTCATCTCGGCGGCCAACGCCCAGATCTACAACGGCAACCTGAGCCGCGCCATCACCTTGCTGGAGCAGGCGCAGGCCGTCGCCCCCGATGATCTCGACATCAACAGCTATCTCGCCCTCTGGCAGCTGGTGAAGGGTAACAAGGAGGCTTCCCGCAGCTATCTGGCGAAAGTGGCGGATCGCAACAGTGGCCGCGCCGCCGATCTGGAAGAGATCATCGCCCGGGTGCAGCGGATCACCGCCGCCCCGCTGCAAACCGAACTGACCGAGGATCAGGTGAAGGCCAGCAGGGAGGGCAAACGCGCCATCGTCACCCTGGGCTACGCTCTCAATCCCGACGGCAGCATGGACAAGATCCTGCTGGGCCGGCTGCAAACCACCCTTGAGCTGGCCAAGGCCGATCCGGAAGCGCTGATCATCCTGACCGGCGGCGTGCCCCAGAACCGCCAGACCGAGGGCAAGCTGATGGCTGACTGGCTGGCCAACCACGGCATCGACCGCAGCCGCCTGATTGAAGAGAACTACGCCACCAGCACGGTGGATAACGCCCTCTACAGCGCCTATGCCCTCGCCCGCCACCAGATTGACTATGCGGTGCTGGTAAGCTCCGCCAGCCATGTACGCCGCGGCCAGACGGTACTGGAAATCGCCTGCGACCAGATTGGCCCGGCCAACATCAAGGTGGCGAGCGTCAGCTACCCCGACAAGCCCCTCGAGGAGCTGGCCACCCCGAGCGAGAGCGAGCTGCTCGGCATCTACCGCGACGCCCTGCGCACCTACGGCATGTGGAGCTACCGATCCGCCCCGCTAATCGAGCGTTGATCCGCCATCAACACGAAAAAGAGAGGGAGGCGTGATGCCTCCCTCTCTTTTTATTGACCGATTATTAGCCAAGCCTCGCCCGTTAGCTGACGATAAAGCCCTGCGAGGGGGGCGCTTTGGGATCGTCACCGAAGCGGTTTGGCCCCTGCTGGCCATTGCAAACCATAAAGTAGATAAGCACCAGGGTGCCGATAACGGGGATGAGTCCGAGCAACAGCCACCAAGCGCTGTGATCGGTGTCGTGCAGGCGACGGGCCGCCACCGCCAGCGAGGGCAGCAGCACAGCCAGCGAATAGATGGAGCTGATCAGCTCCTTGTCGCCGCCAATCAGCTTGTCCACCATGCCGAGCAACAGCATGACGATGACGTTGCACAGCACAAACATCCAGTATTCGGTGCGACGGGCCCGCCCGCTGAATACCGCATATTGCTTGAGGACCGAGATATACCAGTTCATTGCGCCTCCTGAGTGGCCTTTATGCCTATGAATAAAAAAGAGAGTTGATAAAACAAGTAGTTAAGAGCTTAGCGCGATCATCCCCCCGAGTCGACAATGACGCCCGAACGCCTCCCAAACTAATCAGCTGCGGCAATCATTGACCGACCGAGCCGAGAGATAATTTGCCCTGCAACAGGGCAAATCCCCCCCATCAGCGCATCACTCTCGTCACAAGCAGGAAAATGGTGCTTAATAATCCATTAGCAATCGTATGGACTCAGCGTGAGGATAGCGGTAGATTCGGCGCCCAATCCTGAACAGGATCTGTGTCTCCCTCCCATAATGAATCCACTTATTCATTACTTCTCCTAACACAGGGATAGCCATGAGTATTACACGCAGAGATTTTCTCAACGGCGTTGCCATCACCATTGCGGCAGGCGTCGCCCCCATCAATCTGCTCAAGGCTGCCGAAGGCGGCAGCACGCTGGCGGATAAAACCCTGGCCTACCCGCCCGCCCTCACCGGCCTGCGCGGCAACCACCCGGGCTCTTTCGAACCGGCCCACAGCATCGCCCGTGACGGCAAGCAGTATGATTTTGCCAATATTCCCCTAGAGGGAGAGTACGATCTGGTGATCGTCGGCGCCGGGATCAGCGGTCTGGCCGCCGCCTGCTTCTATCAGCAACTGCTCGGCGCGGATAAAAAGATCCTGCTGCTCGACAACCACGACGACTTTGGCGGCCACGCCAAGCGCAACGAGTTCACCACCCCCGATGGCCTGCGTCTGGGTTACGGCGGCAGCGAATCCCTGCAATCACCGCGTTCGGTCTACAGCCCGGTGGCGCTCGGTCTGCTCAAGGCGCTGGAGGTCAACATCGACGAGCTGGCCGCCGGTTTCCAGCAGACCTTCTATCCGGATCTGGGGCTGAGCCGCGGCGTCTATTTCGACGAGAAGCATTTTGGCGTCAACAAGATAGTGAACGGCGATCCGGGCCACAACGTAGCGGACGATATCCCGCGCGATCGCCTGAACGGCCGGCCGCTGGCAGAATTTATCGGTGACTTCCCCCTCGATGATGCCGACAAGGCCGCCCTGTTGGCCCTGCACGAATCGAAGATCGACTACCTGAGCGGCATGACCCGCGAGCAGCAGGACGAGTGGGTGACTCGCAACAGCTACACCACCTTCCTGCGCGATAAAGTGGGTCTCAGCGAGCGGGCGATCACTTACTTCCAGCAGCGCACCAACGACTTCCAGGCGGTCGGCATCGACGCCACCGCCTGCGCCGATGCACGCCTCTGCGCCTTGCCGGGTTTCGACGGCCTCAATCTGACGCCGCTGGATGCCGAGGAGCAGGCGGAGCTGGACGACCCCTACATCTTCCACTTCCCCGATGGCAACGCCGGTCTCACCCGCCTGATGGTGCGCAAGCTCATTCCGCAGGTGGCGCCGGGTCACACCATGCAGGATGTGGTGTTGGCCAAGTTTGACTACAGCAAGCTCGACCTGCCTGAGCACAAGGTGCAGCTGCGTCTTGGCAGTACCGCCCTGCAGGCCAAAAACGTGCGCCTCGCCGACGGCAAGCTGGCGGTGGATGTCACCTACATCAAGGAGGGGAAACTGCACCGGGTGCGGGCCAAACAGTCGATCATGGCTGGCTACAACATGATGATCCCCTACATGGTGCCCGAGATGCCGGAGCCCCAGAAGGAGGCGCTGCGCCAGAATGCCAAGGCGCCGCTGGTCTACACCAAGGTGGTGGTCAAGAACTGGCAAGCCTTCGTCAAGCTGGGGGTACACGAGGTCTACTCCCCCGCCGCACCCTACAGCCGGGTCAAGCTCGACTATCCGGTCAGCATGGGTGGCTACGAGCATCCCAAGAGCCCGGATCAGCCGATGTGCCTGCACATGGTCTATGTGCCGACCCTGCCGGGCAGCGGTCTGTCGGCCCGCGAACAGTCCCGCAAGGGGCGCGCCATGATCCTCGGCATGCCGTTCGAGCAGCATGAACAGATGATCCGCGAACAGCTGCAGGGGATGCTCGGCAGCGCCGGTTTCAACCATGAGCAGGACATCCTCGCCATCACGGTCAACCGCTGGTCTCACGGTTACTCCTATGTCACCAACACCCTGTTTGATGACGAAGCGCAGTGCGAAAAATGGATTGAACTGGGTCGCCAGCCGATCGGCAACATAACCATCGCCAACTCGGATGCAGGCTGGAGCCCCTACGCCCACGCCGCCATCGACGAAGCGTGGCGCGCCGTCAACGAGCTGGTAGCCATGAGCAAGGGAGGTGCCCAATGAACCGCGCCCTGTCACTGACCGCCAGCGCCCTGCTGCTAGCCCTGCCCGCCCTTGCCGCCAACGCAGCCCCCGCCATGTCGGCAGGCGAATACGTGGCCAAGCTGGGCGATTGCGCCGCCTGCCACACCAGCGAAACCAGCAAGCCGCTGGCGGGCGGCAAAGGGTTCCCGACCCCTATCGGTACCGTATTTGCCACCAACATCACCCCCGACAAGACCCACGGTATCGGCAACTACAGCCTGCCGGAGTTCATCAAGGTGATGCGCGAAGGGGTGGCCCGCGACGGGCATCGCCTCTATCCGGCCATGCCCTACACCGCCTACGCCAAGATGAGCGATAAAGATCTCGAAGATCTCTATCACTACCTGATGAAGGAGGTGCAACCGCTGGCCATCGCCAACAAGGAGAGCGACATCCCCTGGCCGCTCAACATGCGCTGGCCGCTGATGGGCTGGAACTGGGTCTACCACGATGACAGCCGCTTCACCCCGGTCGCAGGCAAGAGCGAAGAGTGGAACCGTGGCGCCTATCTGGTGCAGGGTGCCGGTCACTGCGGCAGCTGCCACACTCCGCGCGGGCTTGGCATGCAGGAGAAAGCGCTGACCGAGGCGGACCCTGTCTACCTGAGCGGTGCGGCGCTGGATGGCTGGTATGCCCCCGATATTCGCGGCAGCCGTTACAGCAAGCAGGCGCTGATCGACCTGCTGAAAACCGGCCGCAGCCAGCATGAAGCGGTCGCGGGCCCCATGGGGGAAGTGATCACTCACAGCAGCCAGTATTTCAGCGACGCCGATCTGGCCAGCATCGCCACCTATCTCACCGATCTGAAAGATGAACCGGTGGCGGAGAAAGGGGCCCGCGCCTACGCCAGTGCCAGCGGCAAGGCGGACTACGCCATGTACTGCTCCACCTGTCACGGGGTCAACGGCCAGGGCAATGACCACGTCATCCCCTCGCTGGTCAACAACCGCACCGTGCTGGCGAGCGATCCGTCGAGCCTGATCAATGTGCTGCTGCACGGTGCCGAGACCCCGGTCACCCACGGCCATCTGGGTTACCACATGCCGGGCTATGGCTGGACCATGGATGACGAGCGGCTCGCCGAGCTGGTCAACACCCTGCGCGCCTCCTGGGGCAATGAAGGCACCGCCGTCAAGGCGGCGGCGGTCAAGGCCCAGCGCGAGCTGCACGGCAAGGAGTAAGGGCGGTCAGCTCTCTCTTGGCCAAGTGCCATAAAAAACGGGCCTCCACTGGAGGCCCGTTTGCTATTGATGAACCAGGTTCCGGTGCTTATCCCTTGCGGGA
Organism: Aeromonas sp. R1-1; assembly: GCF_040908495.1. Taxonomy (NCBI): domain Bacteria; kingdom Pseudomonadati; phylum Pseudomonadota; class Gammaproteobacteria; order Aeromonadales; family Aeromonadaceae; genus Aeromonas; species Aeromonas sp. R1-1. The sequence continues at coordinate 37,441 of NZ_JBFODV010000281.1, forward strand.
TTTTGGCCCCGGCAGTGGCGCCGTTGGCTGGCGGTAATCGCCATAGGGGAAGATATTGCGAAACCGCTGGGCCACCGGCTCGGGGATGGAGCGGGAGAAGATCAGCTTTACACCATCGCCATCGCGCTGCCCCACAATGCGCCCACGCACCGTGTCGTGGCGCAGGATCTGCTTGGCATGCTCAATAAAGGCGGGTGACACCTTGCCCTGCTTGACCACTACCTTGCCGGGTGCAAGACGGATCTCGAACAGGGCGCCACGCCCCAGCTTCATCAACCACCAGATCAGGGCTATCGCCACTATCAAGGAAATCCAGGCCATCTTCATCCCTCCCAAGCTCTTGATATAAGGCAGTATAAGCGGCCGTGCGCTCCGATTGTTTGGCGCCGATCACAGCCCCCGCGTCAGCGCAATAGCGCCTCTTAGCTCAGCAATCCTTGCCCCAGCCCACCAGCGTCTCGCGATAGAGCGCCAGCAAGGCTTCATCGCGCACCGCCACCCCGACCTGCTGCGGGCGATAGGCTGCCCAGTCATCGTGGGAGTGGCGTTTGCCATCGAACTTTTGCAGGGTGTGGCCGATGGCCGGGCCGCTGGTGATCACCCGCACCGGCCCCTCGCGCAGGGTAAAGAGGGTCGGATCAATCACATAGGCGATGGCGGACGGGTCGTGGACATGGCAACCGGAGAGCCCCAGCTTCTCGGAGTAGAAGCGCAGGTAGAAGCGGCTCACATCCCACAGGAAGCGGCCCGGCTCCCCTGCCTTGTCCCTGAGCTCATCCAAATAGGCGCTGCTGAAGAAGCTCTGCTGAGTCACATCCAGCCCGATGATCACTACCGGCCAATCGGCGGTAAAGACCCGGTCGGCGGCATCGGGATCGTCGTGGATATTGGCCTCGGCATAGGGGGTCACGTTGCCGCGATGGCCGTTGACGCCAAAGGCGCCGCCCATCACTACCACCTGTTTCACCAGAGAGACAATCTCGGGCGCCTGTTGTAGCGCCAGCGCCAGATTTGTCAGCGGGCCGATAGTGACGAGGGTGATCTCCCCCGGCGCGGCTTTCACCGCCTCGACAATATATTGCCAAGCGGGGCGGGGATCCGGGGTTATGGTCACCTCCCCCGCCTCCATGTCGCCAAAGCCGCTCGGGCCGTGGACTATGGTGGTGGGGCCGACCGGCTCGCGCAGCAGCGGGGCGGCAGCGCCTTTGGCCACATCCACCTTCATGCCGTACTTCTGCTTGAGCCAGAGGGCGTTGCGGGTGCCATTGTCGATGGTGGCGTTACCAAAAACTGTGGTGATGGCGAGCAGCTCGATGGCGGGGTGGGCCTCGGCAAACAGGATGGCCATGGCATCGTCGATACCCGGATCGGTATCCAGAATGATTTTATGGGTCATGATAAATTCCTACGGTGACAAACCCTGCGACAAAAGGGAGAGTCTACCCGGCTGACGGCCTCGTATCCCGGCATGGGATCACAGAGCGGGCCTTTGCTCCCGGCAGCGGGGGCGCTGCTGGTGACAATTAGCATAAAAAACGCGGCCCTGTTGCCAGCGCCGCGCCCTTTATCGTTGTTCGTTATCTGCTATCTGGCAGTGATCTGCCTGACCGGATCCTCAGTGTTTGCGGTGCCAGCGTGGTGAGGTCGCCTTCTCCCCCCAAGGGGTGACGCAGGGGAGCAGTGCCCCTTCAATCACCATCTCGCTGCCTGCCAGCGCTTCGGCGATCTTCTGGTGCAGCACCCGCAGTACCTTGCCCTCGTGCTCGGCCAGAGAGTGGCCCGCGGCAAAGAATTCCGGCTGATATTGCAGTGCCAGCTTCTGGGCGAATTCGTAGGTGTTGAAGCAATCCGGCATCCGCTCAACCACATCTTCAAGCCGGGCCAACAAGCTGTTCAGTTCCCTGGTCATAGTGCTCTCTCCGTGTAGGTTAATAGCCAAAAACTACCCCTTATTAGATAAGTCACCAACGAGCAAACCACAAAAGTGTGGGGAGACACACAGTTCTCTCTTGCGTCCAGCTCGTGGTGAACGGCAGACAGCTTGCCAGCTTTACATTCCGGTAACAAACAGCTAGATTTAGACCGACTAATCAGTCGGTCATTTTTCATGCGGAGAACAACATGGGTGCGGCGCAGCTTCAACACACTCCTGAGGATATCCTCGCCATCAAATTGTCCCTGCCGGATCAGCTGGCGCGGCTCAAGCGGGCGAGTCTGGCTCACCCCATGCCAACCCTGGCCGAGCGCCGGGCGCAGCTGACCAAACTCAAGCAGGCATTGCTCGCCCACAAGGGGCAGCTGTGCAAGGCGCTGGCAGCAGATTATGGCCAGCGCAGCCACTACGACAGCCTGATCGCCGATGTGCTGCCCTGCATCATGCAGATCAACTACACCCAGAAGCGGCTCAAACGCTGGATGCAGCCCCACCGCCGCCACACCGGCCTGCTGCTGGCCCCCGCCAAAGTAGAGGTGCACTTCCAGCCGCTCGGGGTGGTCGGCATTATCGTGCCATGGAACTTTCCGGTGATGCTGAGCCTCGGCCCCCTCATCACCGCCATCGCAGCGGGCAACCGGGCGATGCTGAAACTCTCCGAGTTCACCCCCCATACCAATGCCGTGCTGCGCACCATGCTCACCAGCGTGTTTGACGAAAACGAGATCGCCATCATCGAGGGAGATGCCCAGATGGCGGCGGCGTTCAGCTCACTGCCGTTCGATCACCTGCTCTTTACCGGCTCCACCATGGTGGGCAAGCTGGTGATGGCTGCCGCCGCGCCCCAGCTCACCCCCCTCACCCTTGAGCTGGGTGGCAAGAGCCCCTGTCTCATCGCCCCCGACATGCCGGTCGTCACCGCGGTCGAGCGGATGATCTTCGGCAAGAGCCTCAACGCCGGGCAGATCTGCGTCGCCCCCGACTATGTGCTGCTGCCCCGCAGCGAGGTGGATAACTTTATCGCCGCCTATCGCCGCCACTTCAGCAAGCTCTACCCGCAGGGGCTCAATAGTGCTGACTACGGCGCCATCATCAACGACCGCCAGTATCAACGTCTCGTCAGCTGGCTGGATGAAGCCGAGCAGGCGGGTGCCCAGCTCCACCCCTGTGGCAGCCCGGCCCGCGATGACCAGCGTCGCCTGCTGGTGCCCCACCTGCTGACCGGGGTGCCGGGTCAGTGTCAGGTGATGCAGCAGGAGATCTTCGGGCCGCTGCTGCCGCTCATTCCCTACGACACCCTGGAGGAGGCACTCGCCTATGTGGCCGAGCGACCCCGCCCGCTGGCCCTCTATCTGATGAGCTTTGACCCCGAGCTGCAGGCACGAGTGACCCGGGAGACCCACTCCGGCGGCATGGCGATCAACGAGAGCCTGTTTCAGGTGGCTGCCGACGATGTGCCGTTTGGCGGCATCGGCGCCTCCGGCATGGGCCACTATCACGGCCACGAGGGGTTTCTTACCTTCTCCAAGGCAAAAACCGTGCTGACCCGCGGCAAGTTCACCACCGGCTCCCTGATCCATCCGCCCTACCACAGCTGGATCCAGAAGCTGATGATGGCCTTCTTCCTGCGCTGATGGAGATGACCATGAACCAGGCTATCCCGCAGCCACAAACCATGACCGACAAGCGCCGCCAGATCCTGGATGCCGCCCTCGCCCTCTGCGCCGAAGATGGCCTGCAGGGGGCCGCCACCGCCCGTATCGCCAAGGCGGCCGGGGTGGCCAACGGCACTCTGTTCCACCACTTTCCGAGCAAGGAGGCACTGATCCTCGCCCTCTATCAGGATGTGAAAACCCGGATGGGGAGCGCCATCCATGAAGCAGATCCCACCCTGCCGCTGTACGACCAGACCCGCCACTACTGGCAGCTGGCGATGGAGTGGATGCAGGCTAACCCCAATGAGCTCAAATTCGTGCTGGGCTTCTTTCACTCTCCGCTGTTGGCCAGACCAGCCCGCAGCCAGATCCTGAACGATGCCCTGCGCTTTCTGCCTGCCCTGCTGGCAAAGGGGCAGGCCAGCGGCGAGCTGATGCAGGCCCCCGCGCCACTGTTGCTGGAGGTGTGTCAGGGCCAGTTCCTCGCCTGCGCATCACTGTTTGTCGATCAACCGGAGCTGGGAGAGGACGACTACTGGCAAGCCAGTGCGTTCGCCCTCTTCTGGTCAGCCATCTCAGGAGCCAACCCCTATGACAACTCCGACCGTTGAATCTCTGGCCGCACTTGGCCGCCGCCTCTGGATCACCACACTGCTCTGGGTGGTGGGTCGTACCCTCTGCCGCGCCGCCCGCACCGATGAGGCGGTACGCCGCGAATTGGCGCCGTTGCCGGACGGGTTGGCAATCCGCCTCGAAGTGGGCGGCATCGGCTACGCCATGAACATGCACAAGCAGGGGGGCCGCTGGTATCCCGGTGCGCCAGTCGCCCCCCATGCCACCATTCATCCGCTGCGGGTGCGCTTCAAGCATCCCAATATCGCCTTTCGCGCCCTGAGTTTTCGGCTCGGGGTCAATCAGGCATTTGGCGAAAACCGGCTGCTGGTGGAGGGGGACCTGACCGTTGCCATGCATCTGGTACGGGGGCTTGAACAGTTGCAGTCCCTGATCCTGCCCGCCTTTATCGCGCGGCCGCTGCTGCGCCACTATCCAGCCCCGACCAACAAGATCGGCCGGGCCTGCAACATCTATCTGGGTCTGGTGACCGGCTAACGCGCAAGGAGCCTTGAAATGAGCCGCTATTACGATTTTTTCTGCCCGGTCAAACTGCTGGCCGGTGAACAGGCGCTGGAGCAGCTGGCCAGCGAGCTGGCCAGCCTCGGGGCCCGTCGCCCGCTGCTGCTGACCGACAAGGGGGTCAATGCCACC